>CAZHBL010000117.1:0-11426 GCA_964530105.1 uncultured Pirellulales bacterium
GAGATTCTGGAGAGTGCCAGGCCATTTGTGGAACAAGTTAAATTGCTGGAAAAGGAGCGGCCCGGGGATATAGTGTTCTACCAGATAGGTCCTGACGCCGATGACATCAAATTTATGGTAAATTATGACAAACCGATCAAGCCCATCTTTATCAAATCTCCGGACGAGCTTTTTCAGTGTCCGAAAAACTCGTATTTCATAACAATGAAGCAAAGCTTTGATAATCTGCCGGATGACCTGAAAAAACAAATTAAACTGTGTATCAATGGCAGAATTGGGCACAAAGACTCGGTGGTATTTACTCTGGAGTAATCATAAAAGTATGAATAATCATTTTATATGCAGTTTGTTTTTTGCATTAGCATCGTCCCTGCTGCCCATAACACATGATGCCGCGGCGACGATTGTGGAAGATGGAACATCCGGTGTCCTCTTGGGGAATGTCCGAAACGAACCAGGTGAATTCTCAGTGGCTGTTGGAGATTGGCCATACGTAAATGGCCGTAAAGACGGAGGTGCAGATTATTTATGGGATCATTTAAGTACAAATGCTTCACACAATGCCAATGTATTAGCTGACGCAGGGCCTGTACCTGGCAACTGTAACCAACCTGATCCAATAGCTTCTGTCCTAGGTGTCGATGATTCTGTTCGATCAGCTAAGAACGAGTCCTCTGGAACGAGTTCATGGAGACCTATGAGTAATTGGTCACGAAAGCAGAAAGTGATTGCTCTTAATGCAACGGCGGTGGGAGTGATAGCCGGCTTAGGCGTGGTAAACTGGGACTATGGAAAGAGTTCCTTCAGAACGCATAATGAAGGCTGGTTTGATTATGACGACCATTATGGCGGTGCTGATAAGCTCGGGCATGTCTTTGGAGCATACAGTTTAACAGCCGTTTATAAAAACATATACGAACACTGGGGTTATTCGGAGGAGCAAGCCATTTGGGGCGGGGCCTTGAGCAGTTGGTCGTTGATGACACTGACTGAAATTGGCGATGGATTCAGTAGTAGTCAGGGATTCAGTTGGGAAGATGAAGTGATGAACACCGCAGGTGTGGCTATGGCATATCTGCGTTATCGGTTCCCTTGCCTGAAAGATAAAGTCGATTTTCGCATGGAGTGGTTTCCTTCGCCCTTATTTCGCGATGGTGAACGAAACGATCCTTTTACCGACTATTCAGGTCAGAAGTATTTACTCGCTTTCAAACCCGATGGATTTATCAAAACAAAGAATCCTGTCTTGAAAGCCCTTGAAGTACATCTTGGTTACTATACTCGGGGTTATACTTCTGATGACCTGCACTTCGATGGAAAACATCGTATTGGTTATATCGCTATAGGTTTGAATGTGACTTATCTGATGGAAAAACTCACAGGACATCGTGCTTCGAGTTTCTTCAACTATATTCAAGTACCTTACACGTACATTCCAACATCCGGGCGATACGATTAATTGCCGTCACGCTAAAGCACCAAAGTTATATGGAATAAGTATGAAATATAAAATTGCGACAATAACATGTATCGGACTATATATTTTTCTATATATTGCTCCACTCGGTGTACGTCCAATGGTTATTCCCGACGAATTCCGATACGCCGAAATACCCAGAGAAATGCTGGAAACAGGGGATTGGGTCGTCCCGCATCTCGATGGTCTGCGGTATTTCGAGAAACCTGTTCTTGGATACTGGCTCAATGCGGTAGGGATCGCCATGTTTGGCGAAAATGCTTTTGCCATACGTTTCTTTTCTGCGTTGGCTGCCGGCATTTCTGCGGTTATTCTGTTCTTTCTCGCGAGGAAGTACGCGGATGGGTATCGTACGGGCATTTTTGTCGTGGTGGTGTTCCTTACCTTTTCAGAAGTATTTTCCATTGGTACTATTAGCGTTCTCGATAGCATGTTTTCCATGTTTCTGACGGCGGCGATGGCATTGTTTTTTTTCGCGCATATGGAGGATGTGCCCCGAAAAAGGGTATGCCTGATTGTGCTTTCAGGTATCTCTTGTGGCCTGGCGTTTCTCACGAAAGGTTTCCTTGCCTTTGCAATACCAGCCGTGGCCGTAATACCATTCCTGATCTGGCAGCGACGAGCAAAAGAGATACTCAGGATTTTGTGGATACCTTTTGTAACGGCGATTCTGGTAGCGCTGCCGTGGTGCCTGATGATCGGTACCAGGGAGAAGGACTTCTGGCATTATTTTTTCTGGACCGAACATGTCCATCGGCTCATGTCCGGCGACGGTGGACAGCACCCTAAGCCGTTCTGGTTTTTCATTCCCTGTATTTTAGGGGGCGCATTTCCCTGGTCGGTTTTGTTGCCGGCTGCGATCTTCGGCCTTAGAGGTACACATTTCAAAGATCCTCTCTTCCGGTATGCAATATGCTGGCTTCTGCTGCCCTTCCTGTTACTATCCGCTTCAAGCGGCAAACTCCTTACCTATATCCTGCCGTGCTTTCCGCCTCTTGCCGTTATCATGAGCATGGCCCTGCTGCAGTATTTTGCCGCGGGAAATAAGAAGGCATTTACGGTCGCCGCGAAGATTCTCCTGGTGATAATGGTAGTGCTTATGATTGCTTTTATTTTAACCCAGATAATACCTATTACCTTCCGAGTCTATGAGCAGCAGGAAACGAGGAAAGTTGTGCTTATGGCTATCGGTTTTCTGGCGTATGTCCTGCTTCTGTTTTGTGCCGCCAGGGCGGCGGATTTCCGAATGAAGCTGGCCTTTTTTGCCGTCGGTCCCACAGTCTTTATGTTCTGTGGGCATTTTGCAATGCCCAACCAGTACAGAAACACAAACGCACCGGGCGAGTTTCTCAGATATAACCAGTACAGAGTCCGTTCCGATACTATACTTGTTTCCGACAACTATCTGGCATCTGCTGTTTGCTGGAGTTATAAGCGCAGTGACGTTTTGGTCCTTGGCAGATCTGGTGAACTTTCGTACGGATTTGGATATGACGACTCAAAGCATCGCCTGCTCGATATCGACCGGTTCAAAGAGTTGATCACGAAAAGTTCAGGCAAAGAATCTGTCATTCTGATCCTCAATACCGAACGATACGCGGAATATAGCCCGCTGCTCCCGAAACCCGTCTTTAAGAACATCAATCATGGCTTTGTATTCGCCGAGTTTGTCAGTTCAGCTTCCACTGAAAGTGTCTCGCTTCCGGCGTATAAAGAATAAAAACTTTGGTGCCGGCAAGCCACATATTTAGCAAGCGTCGAAAAGGTTAAGTAAATCCGGAATGATAAAGATAGCAATAAGCGGCCGATATAATGTTTGTTCAGCTCGTGCGCTCAGGCTCCTATACGATAACGAATCTGAGGCAATAGGATTTTACACCATGGTCTCCCTATAACGATGCTGTTATCCGTAACACTGTATAAGGCATGACGGTAATGAGCATTTTGCCGTTTTCAATTATACCTTTTGTGCTTACTGGTATTATCGCTTCGGGCTTTTCAAGTGTGTTCGTCGCCCAGGGCACATCAGCGGTAAGCGTTTGAAGTTCGACCCGGCCGGTCGAAGCGATGTCTTTTATGCTTATTTCCAGGTCGATGGGGCCGGAAGTTCCTCTGTGCACGATTGAGATAAGCAAGCTTCCATCCTGAGACTTTGCCGCCAGGGCATCGATCGTCTGATACGAGCATGTGGAGGTGACATTCTTAAGGTCGGGCAGAACCAGAGGAGCTGCTTGTGTTGAGCAGGTCAGCTCGATTTTGACCGGCACGGAGTTGGCAAAGGCGGCGAACATCGCTTGTGCGTAATGGCACGGATTTGCAAAAACCCGCTCGCGTGTCTTTCGCAATCCGCCGCCGTGATTGACCGTGGCCGAATGAGTGACCATCTCGACAAACGGCGCCAGCCGTACCGCCGCATGATAAATCAGAACGTCATACAACGCCTCGGCATGAGTCGCAGGACTTACGAGCCTATCATTTGAAAGCAGCCTGGGAGCTTCAGCAGAAAACGGCCGGCCTACGCGGGCGAACATCTGCAGCTCCGTGACCGCAAGCCGGGGATTACTTATGCCGGCGTTTTTCATGTCCTTTTCGAGGGCGGCCCATTTTTGTTCGAGCACGTTCGGCACTGCCATGAAATCCCGGAACACATCCAGCGGATCGGTATCGGCGGGGACCTGGCCGCCGACGAGAGGATGGTCGGTTGTGGTACGCAATATATCGCTCGCCCCGGCGATTAGAGTGTCGTTCCAGTTCTTGCCCCACATCACGGGTGCTCCACAGGCATAAACGTTAATGCCGGGATCGACTTCGAGCAAAGCTTTTACGAACTGGCGATATCGATCCACATAGCCTTCGGCGGTGGTCCAGTGGTACTGCCATCGTCCCCACAATTCGTTTCCGATCTCCCAGTGTTTGACGTTATAAGGCTGTGGGTGGCCGTTTTCCGCTCGCAACTTGCCCATCGGGGTATCTACGCTGCCGTTGCAATATTCGAGCCATTGGGCCGCTTCCGAAACTGTGCCGCTGCCGGCGTTGAGGCAAATCATCGGCTCGCAGCCGACCGCCCGGCAAAAAGCTATGAACTCATCGGTTCCGAAGAAATTATTTTCCTGCTGGCCCCAGGCATAGTTCGGCAGGGTTGGGCGCTTTTCGATAGGGCCGATACCATCCCGCCAGTGGTAGCTGCTTACGAAGTTGCCGCCCGGCCAGCGAAGAATCGGTAGGTGCGATTCTCTTAAAAAGCGAATGACGTCCGGATCGGCGCCATTTATGTGATCCGCGGGATGTAATAAAATCCGTTCTATAACAAACTGTCCGGCCGTATTCGCGATAATCGCAAATTTGTAAGCTTTATCTTCCGGCAGGTTATCGGGAATCTTAAGACTACCTTCGAGTTTTTGCCAGTTCGAAGTGACATTGGAAATGGTTGCTTCGGCACAAACTTCCGTGCCATCCGGCCGGAAGAAAGCCACATTTAGAGAACCAAGGTCCGGCGAACGAACCCACATTTCGAATTCGTACTCTCTGATTCGGTGCAGGGGCAGCCATGTCCATTGTGCGATGCCCTGGCTGGCTGCGTGAACGCGAATGCGTTGGGCGCGACCTCCGTAAAGCCCTGTATCCGGGCTGGCTTCGATGGGGCCGAGTTTTGTCCAGAAGCATGCCATCGCCTCATTGCGCGATTTAACGAGTGCATCAATTTCGGAGTCCGGCCAGCCCCAGCGTCCGGCACTGTTTCGGATGTTGTTCTCGATTTGCTGCCGCTCGTAATGAAATGTTGCTAAACCATCCGGCGTGTCCTGTCCTGTTTTAAACGGGTAATCCGAAAAGGTCGGATTCCGGAGGATTTGTGCGTCCATGCCGTTCGTGATATTGAAATAAAGATGCTCGCAGAATTTCCCGGTAATGTTACGGGGTATGCGATGCGGCGATTTTTCTGCGGCGTAAATAGTCAGTGAAGCCTTTTCATTCGCCCGGCATAATCCAAGGCAGACTAATAAAATCAGGATCTGTAGGATGGGCAGGTTTCCTGCCCATGCGGTTCTGGTCTTTATCAGCATGGGCAAACGAGTTGCCCATCCTACCGCTACCGCTTTCAAATTTGCAATATCTCGTTTCATATCTGATTCCATACAATAAAATATCTTCAGTGGTTAATCGACAATGAAGTATCATAACCGTATTCTCTGCGATTTCAAGCTTGACTACGATAAGCGTATTTTGCTATACTACTTATTAGTGATATTACCAGAGTGAGGATTTATTATCCGAAAAAATGGGGGGCGGAGGTCGGAAAATGTTTGAGGAGAGAGACTTAAGAACCTTTCGAGAAATATTCTTATTTGCGATGGTACTTTGCCTGTTTTCGTTGGAGATAGCAGCTTTTGCTACTGAGCAGGTTGATCAGAATAATCTTCCGGAGTGGGCCGGCGGCTGGACGAATATAAATCCCACTCCTGACGGCCTTGCGAGCATGTGGCAGACATTCACGCCGGGGCGCCCGAGTATCACGGCGGTCGAGATCGCCATTCTTACCATTACTCCCGGACGGGGCGACGACACTCTTACCGTCGAAATTGCTAAAGACGGGCGGATTCTGACATCGGCCGATCGCCATGTCGAGGATGGATTCGACGGCCTGCTTCGGTTCGAATTTGCCGAAGCCGTGGCCGTCGTTCCGGGTGAGCTTTATGAACTAAAGGTACATGACACCGGCTTGACCCGATTCGGCTGGAAGTATGCTTCAAACACCTACGACGCCGGAAGCAGGTACGTTTCCGCAAGTGAGCGTCCCGGCACCGACTGGTTCTTCCGAACTTATGCAGCAGTGGAACCACGCATAATGTATGTTGACGACGATGCCGCCGGGGCCAATGACGGCTCAAGCTGGGAGGATGCGTATGTGCATTTACAGGATGCCCTGGCCGATGCAAATTCTGTAGAGAAACCGGTCGAAATCCGCGTAGCACAAGGCATTTACAGACCGGATCAAGGTGCAAATCAAATTCTCGGCGATAGGGAAGCAACATTCAAGCTCATCAACGGAATCACGCTTAAAGGAGGTTTCGCCAGTCTAATAAAGCCTGATCCAAATGCACGGGATATCGACGAATACGAGACTATTCTTAGTGGCGACTTAGCCGGCAATGACATTGATATAAATGATCCGTGTGATTTTCAAAACCAATCAACCCGTGAAGAGAATAGCTACCATGTCGTCACAGGCAGCAATACGGACGCAACTGCTACTCTTGATGGTTTTACAATCGCTAATGGGAACGCTGAGCCACCTACCATATATGCCGGAAGCACACCACCTCAATCCATGGGTGGCGGCATGTACATCGTCTCCGGTAGCCCCACAGTAGCAAACTGCACGTTTGCCAAAAACTTGGCAGGCGAAGGCGGTGGAATGTACAACCAAGGTGGAGGCCCAAAACTAACCGATTGTATTTTCAGAAGTAACCTAGCTGACATGGAGAGCGAAGTGGCGGGGGATATTACTATTAGTTGGTGCGGCCACGGCGGCGGAATGTATAATATTGGTAGCAGTCCAACACTAATCAACTGCACATTTACCAGTAACTGTGCAGAAGCCTTTGGTGGTGGGATGCGCAATAAATACAAAAGTAGTCCGACTTTACGTAACTGCGAGTTTATCCGAAACACTGCAGAGTCGGGCGGTGGGATGGAGAACAACCAAAGCGCCTCTACGCTAACTTACTGCTCTTTTAGTCAGAACCGCGCGGGACAGAGAGGCGGCGGGATGGACAATAGCCGAAGTACTCCAACACTGACTAACTGCTCTTTCAGTCAGAATCTGGCAGGACTAGGAGGTGGTGGAATGAGCAACTATTCCAGCAGCCTGGAACTTGTTAACTGCAATTTCACCAATAACCAAGCATACGACCACGGTGGTGGGATGTACAACTGGGAAGCCGAGGTAGTACTAAATAACTGTATATTTTCTGGAAATACTGCTACTTGGATTGGCGGGGGTGTACACAGAGGAGGTGGGGCTATATACAACAATGGAAGCAGCGATGCAAAACTTTTTAATTGCACATTTACTGGGAATTCGGGAGAAAAGGCAAACGCTTACGCCTGTAATTATTACCTGAACCCAAACAGTCTTCAGTTGATCAACTGTATCCTATGGGATGGGGGCACTGAAATTGCGTATCAGGACGGTTCAACAATCATAATCAGTTACACTAACGTACAAGGCAGCTGGCCCGGTGAGGGCAATATCGATACCGATCCGGAATTTGTACAGATGGGATACTGGACTCAACCAAGTCCTCGTAATCCGAACTCGTCTGTTTGGATCGAGGGTGACTATCATCTGAAATCCGAGGCGGGGCGATGGGATCCTGTCAGCGAGAGTTGGATTACGGGTAACGTCACGAGTGCCTGTATCGATGCAGGTGATCCGAATAGCCTGGTTGGCGATGAGCCTGATCCTAACGGCGGTAGGATTAATATGGGTGCTTACGGCGGCACGTCCGAGGCCAGTAAGTCGCCCGGTTACTCATGGTTTTTTGAGACGACGCAAGGGCCGGTTCTTGCCGAAGGGCTCGGGATTGTGCTGCCGCATGAGCATATCTTTACCGACCTTCGAGGGCCGACCACGCCCGGTTACGGCCAGGCGGACGCGGCGGATGTCGTGCGTGTAATGTCGCCGCTGCTTGCCGATGCCCGCGAAAAGGGCGTCGGTGTTTTTATCGAGTGCAGCAGTATCGGCGTGGGTCGAAATGTCGCTGTAATTAATCAGGTGGCCGTGGCTTCGGGACTACCCGTCGTTGTGCCGACAGGTGTTTACGGCCGGGCAAATTTTGCACCGCCTGAGCACCAGAGTATGACAGAGGACGAATTGGCTACGCTTTTTGTTAGTGAGATTCGCGATGGCATTGAGAGCACGGGAATTAAGGCCGGCTTTATCAAGATAGCAACCGACGAGGGCCCGATGAACACGCTGTTAGATAAAATTCTTCGGGCGGCCGGCCGTGCTGCGAGCGAAACCGGTGCTGCGATAGCAAGCCATACGCCGACGGGGAGCAACGCCGTTCGTCAGGTCGATATTCTCGAATCCATCAACCCGGCGATAAGGTTCATCTGGGTGCATGCCCAGAACGAGAGCAACCGAAACATACACGTTCAGTTGGCTGCCCGCGGGGCGTATATCGAATTCGATTCATTGGGCTGGAATCCGGGAGAGGATTCGACGTACATCTCCGCCATTAAAAACCTGCTCGCCGCCGACTACGGCGACCACATCCTGCTCTCGCACGATGCCGGATGGTACCAGCCCGGCTCAGCTAATGGCGGGACGCAAAAGCCCTTTACCTACCTGATCGACACTTTCATCCCGAAGCTAAGGGACGCCGGCGTGGACGATGCGACCATTCGTATGATTACGCAGACGAATCCGGTTCGCGCTTTTGGCTTTAAGTCCGGCGAATGAGGCTACCTGCCCGACGGCTACGGCGAGTGCTCGATTGAATGATATGTCTTACATCCCCAGTGCTGTGATCTGGTTGATCAAATTCTGATAGGCGTACACCGTTACGTACAGGCAAAGGATCGTGACGACTATCACGATTACGGTGATAATCGCCCTGGTTAAAATTTTATACCGGGGATTAATCCAGACCAGCGGAAGTGCTATCGGCCCGAGGCAAAGCAGTGCGAGAACAACGGTTCCGGTAGCGAAGTACCATTTTTTCGGCCGGGGCTTTGATATCTGCCGGACGGTTCCGTCGAGAAACTCGCCGCAGTATCGGCACTTGATGGCCTCGGCCTGAATCTGCTCGGCACAAAAAGGGCATTTCTTCATGTCGGCCATATCTTCCACGATGGGCTCGTTTTGCTCCATTACTGCCTGTTTTGTACAATCGTATTCGGCTATTTTTGTTTCCATAATAGCAGTTATCGGTTCTTTAGCAAGGCTTCTTTAGGAACAAAGCAGGTAGGGTGTGCAAATTCCGTTTTGCACACGCAGTCATAGGGATTCCTTACGGAGAAAAAAGCAGCAAAGAGCCGCGTGTGCAACCAGCCCCTAAGGGGCAAGTTGCACACCCTACGAGACTTATTTACTGCCGATGCAGTATAGATGCTTCTCCGACCGGATAAAAATATTCCCCTGCGAGATGGCCGGGCTGGCTTTGCATGTTTCGTTTAGCTCGTTTTTGGAGAGGACTTTGAATTCGGCTCCATCGGCGATGATCGTGGTGGTTCCTTTATCTGAGAGGAAATAAATTTTGCCGTCCGCCCAGACCGGCGATGCTGAAAATCCGCCGCCCAGTCTTTCTCGCCAGATTACTTCGCCGGTTGCCGCTTTGAAACACTTTGCGACGCCTGTTTCGGTTACAAGGTATAGATATGGCTTGACGTATAGCATCGATGGTATCTTCGGTACATCATCCGGCGACTCCCATGCTATATGAGTTTTGGTGACATCGCTTTTGCCGCCGGTGCGGATCACACGGATTGTCGAGTCTCCGAATCCGGATGCGGTAAAAATCAAACCCTCGCCGACAACGACAGACGGCACGACACCTTCACCCGGGCTCGATACCGTCCAGATTCTTTCGCCGGTGTCCGGATCGAAGCCCTGTATGACGTTACCGGCCGAGCTGATGAGCTGGTCTTTGCCGTTGACGTTTAGGATTTGCGGACTGACGTGGGCGATTTGCGACAGGCCTCGCTTGCCTTCCCAGCGAACCTTTCCCGTATTTTTATCGAGAGCGAGAATCACGGCCTTGTCCCAGGGTTTCTGCCAGCCGAGCTTCGGGTCGGGGCCGGAGCTGCTCGGATCGAAAGCGACAATCAGAAACTCCTTGTACAGGATTGGTGAGACGCCTAAGCCGTGCTCGCTGAAATACTCGAAATCGCGATACATCCAAGCCGTATCGCCTTCCTCCGAGACCGCCGCGATGCTGCCATCGAAAGCCACGATATAGACGTTATTACCGTCGGTGACCGGTGTTGACGATGCGTACGAATTGAGCGGCTGTCTGTGTCCCGGTTTTTGCCGGAGTACCTGCCTGTCCCACAGGACAGTCCCGCTCTTTCGATCAAGGCATATCAGATGAAACGAGGCACCTTCATCGGTTGCCGTGGTCACGAAGACACGATCGCCGAAGACAATCGGGCTCGACCAGCCTTTGCCGGGAATGGCCGTCTTCCAGACAATGTTCGAGGTAGCGTTCCATTGCGTGGGCAGGTTTTTCTCATTCGAGATTCCCTGTCGGATCGGACCGCGAAAGCCCGGCCAGTTCTCGGCCACTGATGTTTGAGGTATTACTGCTGAGAATACTGTCAGCCAGCAAAATATCAAAGTAGTTTTTCGATTTACCATTCTCATCTGTCCTTTATACCTTAAATATGGCCACCTTTGAGACGTCTTAAGGTTTTTATATATAACCATCATACCGAAACTTCCCACTGATTGCAATTATTCAAAACTGATTATAGATTGCAAAATCAAGTCGTGTTGGTACGATATGGACAACGTAGTTCCCGTCATTTTTGGGTGAGAACGAATGAAACGATAGAGCAGCCGGCTTTTAGGAGACCACAATGAGGACATTGAGAGTAAATAAATATATTTTTGTTACGCTTGGGTGTGTGCTGCTGTTTCTAATCGGATGTGAGGCGACGGGTCAAAAGCCGGCATCAAATGTCAAGATCGTTAAAATCGTGCCTGAAGAAACCGATGCCGTGCTGGCGAATCCGGGAATGGGCTGGGAGACTTTCGGCCGGCCTGAAGATAAGGACAAGAACCTGCCGGACTGGATCCCTTCGACAATACAATACGCCCGCTGGGGCTGGGGAGTACTGGAGCCGGAGCCAGGCAAGATCGATTATGCGTTCCTGGATAAGGTCCTTGCCGAGACACGCGCCTCGGGCCAGAAGCTGGCGTTTCGCGTAATGTGCTGTTCGACAA
>CAZHBL010000118.1:0-11372 GCA_964530105.1 uncultured Pirellulales bacterium
GTCGGTCCATGGCTTGCCGTCGGTAAGCGAGCCATCCTCGATGATTTCACCATCGGCAACGATCCAACTCCTAAACCCCGGCACGAGATTGGATCCGAACACCGGATCGGGCATAGGAGTCGAGTAGAGCGCAGAGTCCCTCTGGAAGGAGTAGGCCAGATCGACGGCAATGGGTTTGTCGGTGTAGTTGACAGCCAGGACACTGGCAAGGATAGTCCGGCCCGGTTCGACTATTTCAGGAGCAAAGGTTTCAACAGTCAGATCCTCCTCATCCGGCAGGCCGCTTCGATCCACAACGGCCGCCATGCCGTCAACGATCATTCGTGTCGCTCCCGGAGCTTTGGCGAACCAGACCACCTGCTGACTACTCAACGGCTGATCGATCAAGCCGTTCTTGTCCGGCTGCGGATAGGCCTGCTGGACATGGTTGCCGCTGGTGGCAAACTCGACCCATTTCCAACCGCTCCAGCCGGCGGGGATCAACATCATGAACGCTTCACTCTGGGCGTCATAGACTTGAATGCCAAGCTTCTCGATGTTGGCATTCTCCTCCAAATAGACCCAAAGGGCGAGCACTTCTGTCTTGCCGGGCAACCGGCCGTGAACGGAGAAATCCCCCTTGGCCCCTGCAATCTCGGCATTGGCTCCGAACACCAGGGCGCTGCGGCCAATCTTTGGCTGCATATTCTCAGCGGTTTTGACTACGAAGTCTTTCATCCGCCAGCCTCCGCTGCCGATATCGTTACCCGGCTCCATCGGATTGATCAAAATCCGTTGATGGTTCTTCTGATTTTCGCCGGCTCTCAGGGGACCGAGCCCTGTAACTGGCGGTTCGCCGGCACTAACGGCCGAGCCGATTGCCAGCCCGGCAAGACACAACACGCCGGACCTGATCGATTTGGAAACCCGGCCTGTTTTTCGGTTTCGCATCATACAGATACTCACTTCCTTATCGAGTTTACTGCCGGCTTTGCCATATAACATTGTTTATTCTTGCTCAGTTGCACTCTTGAGCCTGTTCTGTGAAATGCTATCAAGTCTGTCGGATAATGCAACTGGGATTTCCCATATACACTTCTCGTAAGAGAAGGCCGGCTATAAAGAAAGGAAGGTCTATCTGAGAACACAACTCGCCGACGTTGCGGAATTGCCAGGCAGTTCTTCAAAACCGAACAGAAGTGACGGTGGCGAGTCACGGATTGTTCCCATCTTCCCAGAACTTCGATCCTGTCTAATGGAAGCCTTTGAACAAGCCGAGCCGGGTACTGAATACGTCATCTCCCGTTATTGGGAGACTAATGTCAATCCGCGATATGCAATAAAAAACGGGGCCTTGCGACACAATGCAAGGCCCCAATGGGCCGGGCTGGATTCGAACCAGCGTAGGCTTACACCAACGGGTTTACAGCCCGTTCCCTTTAGCCACTCGGGCACCGACCCATCCGTCAATAGCTGCTTATCTCTTCAGTCGTAACCATATTAAAGCCGAAAAACGATGTATTGTCAAGAAGGCAAATGAGAAAAATTCAAATCCGGCAAATCGTCGCTTAAGGACGGTTCGCAAACCGCCCCTACTTATATTCCTCCGAGATTAACGATATTGTAGCCTGTAGCGGTGAGCTTCTGATTGGTCTTGTAAAAGCGGTTCGAATAACGCTTCAGGGCCTCGGTCGTATCTACGGCGTTTCGGTCGGCCCAGATTCGCACGGTTCCATCGGGTTGATAGCAAAGTATCTGTTCACCGGGACGGTCCAGGAGTTTCGATGCAATGGCTGCCTTTCCGTTGATATTTCCTATGACCTGTCCTTTATTGTCGAGGACCTCCCCGTTGCCCTGGCTCAGTCCCCGGCAAAGCTCGTGGACTCCGTCGCCGTTCAGGTCCACGGGTAGTGTGCCGAACACACTAAAGGCCAGCGGATGTTCCTTGCCGGTAAGCGCATCGTATGTGAATTCCTCTACGCCCTTGCGGAAGAATCCTTTTGGCCCGGCGGTTTTTCCTCCGATGCGGATGGCCATAGCGATATGCTCGCCGTTTTCGCCGAGCCTGGCCGTCCAGCCCATATCCATGTGGCCGCGATCCACATCGCCCCAAATCCGTTGCCCCTTGTCATCAAACAGGGCCACTCGAGGCGAAACGTTTGTGCTCTCCCGGCAGGTATAGATAAACCATTTGTTCCTACTTCGATCCAGTATCGGCTGTACGACGTCCGAGTGACCTCGATATGTGTCCTGATCCGCACAGAAAAGCTCTTTTCCCGTGTCTAACTCGATGCAGCGTTCTCCCCAGAGGATTTCATCAATATTATCATGGTTTATATCCACTACCGGGCACATGTGGCTTCCGCGCGCGCCTGGCTCCTCGCTCTTGATCTTGTGTTCCCACCGCAGTTGCATATCACTATTTCGAGCTTGTATCGCCATCGGCCCGTAAGTGCCCTGCGCAGTTACCAGGACAGGTTCGTCTTTGACATAACCTCCGAGAATAAAATTCCGGAAAGTGTGGCTCAAGCTCTGATTGTCTTCGGGCCTTGGCCAGGGCCATTGACCCGTTGTTTTGCTTGTCAGAGCGTCGATTCGTTCGAGACGCAGATTATTGATACTCAACGGATGATCTGCGTCGATGTTGTCGACAAACCATATTTCATCGACGCCGTCGTCGTCGAGATCGAACGGAAAGACCGGGGTGAACCAGATGCCGGGAATGACGCCGCGACCGAGGTCACGCTGCCAGAGAATCTCTCCCTTTTCAGTGAAGAGGGTAAGCTTCAGCGTGCCTTTCGGGAAAAAGAACATTTCAACGTAAGGATCGACCTCGGCGTCCGAGCAATGCACGGCCAGTATCGCCCGTGGCCGGTCTTCTCCGAGATTCACCGGAACTGCACGCAACTGGCCTATATGTTCGCCGAGCTTCACTTCAAGAACGCTCTGCAAATCAAATTCATGACCTTGATTTGTCTTTTGTGCCCCTGCCTGCTGTCCGGACAAACAAAAAACGATAAGCAACACCGGAAAGATTTTCCATGATATTTTCATGTGTAAATTCCTTAAAATAGCAAAAATCAGAATACAATATTTCCTATATTGTGTATTCTTTCTTGTCCTGATTTTAAGGTTTTTTTGACCAATTCGCTTCGATTCTTTTGTTTTTTTTGAAATATTCTTAATTTTTGTGTTAACGTTCGCCCCGTAAGAGTCGTCATATTATAGAAAGCCCAAATCTTTTTGCTTCAGACAGACACAATAGATGGTATAATATAAAATGACAGCTTTGAGAGAGCGATAACATGTGGAAGTGAAAAGCATCAGGCTGCAAGAAAGAATACGGTATACGAACGCGTATAGAAGCCACACCAGGGAATTTCTTATCGATAACGTTTTTCGTAACCTCTTACCAGAAGAATAACTATGTTTAGGGAATTGGTTTATCTGTTTGTTGGGGGTCTCATGCTCGGTGTGGTTCTGACGAGCGCGACGCGAGCGGACCTTGTCGGCTGGTGGAGGTTTGATGAGGGTTCTGGTACCGTAGCGTATGATAGCTCCGGCAATGACCATGACGGCACTATCTATGGTTCACCGAGTTGGGTGTCTGGCGTAGGGGGAAGTGCGCTGGAATTTGACGGAACTGATGACTATGTCGGCACCGGCGAGAGCTTGCTTGACAACATGTCTGAATTCACATTGGCTTGCTGGGTCAGAGCGGGAAATCCCGGAAGTAGCCGTATAGGACTTATAGGCCAGAATGACCTCATAGAAATGGGATTTATGAGTGGTAATCTTGAGATGTGGACTAACGTGACCGGCACGACCACCACACAATGGATCTTTGAAGACAACACCTGGCATCACATCGCTGTTAGCGGTGGTGCGACAGGTACGAAGATCTACCTTGATGGTGAATTAGTAGTAACCGGCGGTGGTTCTGCTAACTACCGCACTTCCACGTTTCCCGTCAACATTGGTGGCGGCGGTGTCTGGGATGCCAGCGGCAACTGGTTCCTCGGGCAGATAGATGATGTCCGTATTTACAATCGTGCTCTGTCGGAGATTGAGATTCTGACCGCTATGGAAGAGGCAGGTGAGGCATGGCCTTACGCCTCGGATCCCGAGCCGGCTGATGGCACATTCCATCTGGATACGTGGGCACTCCTGAGCTGGGCGCCGGGTTCTACAGCCGACTCGCACGATGTGTACTTCGGCGAGAGCTTCGCAGAAGTTAACGCCAGCGCCGGCGGTACCTTCCAGGGCAACTGGTCCTCGAATGAACTTCTTGTCGGGGTGCCCGGATGTCCCTATCCGGACGGTCTGGTTCCCGGGACGACTTATTACTGGCGCATCGATGAAGTCGAGGCCGACGGCATGACCAAGCATAGAGGCAACGTGTGGAGCTTCTTCGTTCCCTCCGGCAAGGCTTTCAGTCCCTATCCGGGCGATGGTGAGACATTAGTCAACACGTACGTAACTCTCATTTGGTCGGCTGGTAGTGGTGCAGAAACGCACACGGTGTACTTCGGAGACGACCCCGAGACCGTGGAAGATGCTGTGGGGGGAATATCTCAGATGCTGAACCGGTATTACCCAGGCGGGCTTGGATTCGCCAGGACGTATTACTGGCGCGTGGATGACTTCGACGGCACTGTGACGCACAAAGGTGACGTCTGGAGCTTCACCACCATGCCGGCGGATGAATTCTGGTCGGGGGTGTATTACGTCGATGGAGAAAATCGCGTCGCCAATGACAGCAATCCCGGGACTGAAGCTCGACCCTTCAAGACGATTGGAAGGGGCGTGCAATCGCTGCAACCGGGAGACACTTTGCTGATAAAGGCCGGAACCTACCGGGAAACCGTAATCCTAACGAGAAGCGGAACGCAAGCGCATCCCATAAGGATCCAGGCTTACCCCGGCGACGAAGGCAAGGTCATCATTAATGCGGCTGAACCCGTAACAAACTGGCACAAATGCACCGGCCCCGGCGATTGTGACGGGAATCCATACTGGGACCATATCTACGTCGCGGATGTATCGGCCCTGGTGTGGTCCCACCCCGATAGTGAATTTGCGATCAGACAGGTCTTTCAGCATGGCCAGTTGCTTAATCGCTCGCGGTATCCGGACACGGGGTGGTTCTATCCATCGGGGATTTCCGATCCGCAGAGGACATTCACCGACAGTTCACTCTCTAAGCCTGACGGATATTTTGTCGGTTCGGTATGCCATGTGAAGACGCGCGTATGGCATCTTGACCAGATCCCTATTACGGATTTCTCTCGACGTGCGATAACCCTGGCAACGAGTCCCCGGTATGGCATGTCGACGCAATTCGGATACTACATTACCAGTATCGTTGGCGAGATCAACGAGGAAGGCGAATGGGCGTATGATCCGGCCGAGAAAAAAATCTTCCTATGGCCCAAAGACGATGTCGCGGAGGGTGTGGAGTTTACGTATCGGGATTATTGCCTGCAAGCCTACGGCGGCACCGAGTGGAATGTCGTGCGCGGACTTGCGATGCATAACGCTTACAGGTATGGCATTTGGTTGTATCTTACGAACAATATGACGATCGAGAACAATACTATTGAGCACGCTTTCACTTTTGGTATCTATCTGCAAAGCACCGACGGAATCTGCAACAACAATCGGGTCCTCAACAATACGGTCAGGCACTCTTGTTTTCGTGGTATCAGCGTAGGGGGCGACGCCTCGTATTGTCGCGTCGAGGGTAACTACGTCTATGCGACGGGAACAGAGCATTTCGGCGGGGATCTAATGCATGGTCCGAGCCACGGCATCTATATCAGCGGCCCATTCGCCAGAGTGTACAACAACAGGATCGACCGCACGGGCTATACGGCCCTGTACATCGACGGGCACACGCTTGGTCGCGATGTGTCTCACAACTACATCACCAATGTCGCGTTGGCGCTGTCCGATGGCGGGGGTATCTACACGGGCGGCTTCTATGATAAACCCGAGAAAGACCATATCCACCATAATATTCTCGAAGATATGATTGGCTGCCGGACCATGGACCGAAATCACGACAAGGGATATCCGGTAACCATTGAGAAATACTCCGGTGAAACGCCCGGCATCTACGTGGATGAACAGGGCAACAATCGAATCATCGAGCACAATACCGTTATCAACTCTCACATGGCGGGTATTTTCTTTCACTGGGCGCCCGGCAACGTCGTGCAGAACAACACGCTTTATGCCAACAGTCCGACTCAGATCTGGTTCGGCGGCCGCGACCAGCCAAACGATAAGCTTGTCGATGAGGTTGTTCTCGAGAATATTATGTTTGCGACGGATGCACAGCAGAAAACGTTCTACCTGGGCATCAACTACAACGACGTGCATTTCGGCCGGTCCGACAGTAACTACTTCTACAATCCCTTTAGCAACTGGAATATTTACGTGAGTCGTTACACCGGCGAATGGACCCAGGACGACCTGACACTCCAGCAATGGCGTGCTATGTCCGGCTACGACGCAAATTCAAAAGAATTCAGTTACCTGGATCAATTCAAGGATATCACGATAGACACCCAAAAAGATTCTCGGATTGTTTACAATCCGTCGCTCGAAGTGGTCAGCATTGATCTGGAATCAGAGAAATATTGCGACGTGGAGGGCAACAAAATATACGGGAGCATTAATTTGCAGCCCTTCGAATCGAAGATTCTCATACCTTGTGATTTCTAAATCCCATAGCGTCCCCGGCGCTTTTACTGATTGACTTTAATCCAGCTCCATCGGGAAGTAGTTCTTCGCGTTATTGTAGCAGACGTCCTCGACCATTTTGCCGAGCAGCTCGATGTCGTTCGGCAAAAGTCCCGCTTCGACATCGTTGCCTAAGATGTTGCAAAGTATCCTGCGGAAATACTCGTGCCTCGGATACGAGAGGAAGCTGCGTGAGTCCGTGATCATGCCGACAAACCGGCTCAGCAGGCCCATATTCGACAGCACGTTCATCTGCTCTTCCATGCCGTCCTTCTGGTCGAGGTACCACCAGGCCGAGCCGTATTGCATCTTGCCGGGGACCGAGCCGTCCTGAAAGTTGCCGACCATCGTCGCGCACAGGGCATTGTCGCGCGGATTATTGTTGTAGAGAATGGTTTTGGGCAACTCGTTGTTCTTATCGAGCTGGTCGAGGAATTTCGAGAGCGGCCCGGCTATCTCGAAATCACCCATCGAATCGCCTCCTGCATCCGGACCGAGGGTATTGAACAGACGAGTGCTGTTGTTCCGAAGCGCGCCGAGATGAAGCTGCTGGACCCAGCCGGCTTCGTAATCCATCAGCGCCAATTCGACCATCATCGCCGATTTGAATTTCAGACGTTCCGATACGTCCGGTTCTCTGCCGGACCTGATCTTGTTAAAGATATCCTTGATTTCTTTCTCCGTGTAGTCTTCGGCGTATACTGTCTCTAAGCCGTGGTCTGAAAGCCGGCAGCCATTTTGATGGAAATAGTAGTGGCGAATGCGCAGTGCTTCAATATATGAATGGTAGCTGGCTATCTCCATATCGCTAATCTCTTCGAGCTTATCGATAAATACATTTAAGCTCTGAATGTCCTCGACGGCCATAGCCTGGCCGGGGCGGAATGCCGTGTGAACTTTAATCTCGAAGCCGTCGTCGCGAATTTTCTTGTGATGCTCCAGCGTATCGAGCGGCCCTTCGGTCGTGCAGAGAAGCTTGACGTTCATTTTGCGCATTATGTTGCGGACACTGAAATCCGGCGTCCTGAGCATCTCGCTGCAGGTCTCGTAGATTTTCTTAGCGGTCCCGGGGTCCAGCAGTTTGTCATTAATGCCGAAGTGATTTTTCAGCTCCAGGTGCGTCCAGTGATAAAGCGGATTTCGAAGACAGCACGGCACCGTTTGCGCCCATCGCTCGAACTTCTCGCAATCATCTGCATTGCCGGTGACATATTTTTCCGCCACGCCGTTGGCCCGCATCGCCCGCCACTTGTAATGGTCGCCGTAGAGCCAGGCCTGGGTTATATTATCGAACCGATGGTCGGCGGCGATAAGGTCGGCCGGCAGGTGACAATGATAGTCGTAAATGGGCATTCGCTCGGCGTGCTCGTGGTAAAGAATCCTAGCGGTTTTGGTTTGCAGTAGAAAATCTTCGGTAATAAATTCAGCCATTTTTAGTTCCTAATGTTATGGATAACTTCCCGGTTATTTATTCTGGTTTGTCCGGATTATCCTGCTGTTGGTTTTCAGATTCTTCATCGCTGTATTTTTTCTTAATTTTCGGCGGCTGGTATGCCGCCATTTTTTGTGCCCAGTCGGAAATCTCGCTCTTGGTTTTTGTCAGACGTTGTGATTCTTGTTTTGGCTGTTTTTTCTCTTCCTCACGCATCTTACGGTCCCACATTACATAGGCGATCCATCCGATTACCAGGGCTGGTAAGGCTATCAGCATAAATATTTTATACATAGTATTGTTCCTTAATATTTACACAACATCACCAAAATGAGAAAATTTAGCGCTAAGCAGAATAATACATGAATCGGATGGGAAGGTCAATATTGCAAATAAAGAAGTGTCGGGCAAAGCTATATTTATTATTTATTAATTACGAATTATGATTTACTAATTCGGCTTCACCAAAGGCGATCCACCAATCATAAACCGAAAATCGTAAATCATAAATTACGAGTGCCAGTTACCGGCCATTAGCGCAATCGCGACCCAAATGCCGCTGGCAATGACGAACAAAGCGCCAATTATCACAAGAATAATGATAAGTAACTCCATATCACGCTCCGGATTTATTTCTTTGAATCCAATGCCCCAGTGCATACGCCAGAAGTGCCGCTCCGAGGGCCGGAATAATAATCAACGGCGGTATCTCGACATCTGAAGGATACACGAATTTAAATATCAACCACAGGATTATCCACAGCATTATCGCGACAACCGTGCCGACGCCCATAGATAAAATGCCGGCAAGGGGATGCGGGCGCTTGATCCAGAGACCGATTATCAAAGTAGGAAGAATCGCCGGTGCCCAGATGGTGTAGCAGATAAGCAAACCGCCGATGATGCTGGGGACAGCAACCGCACCGGCAGCGGCGACTAATGCTATAACAATCGTCGCCGCCCGGCCGACGTTCAAAGCGGACGTGTCCGGCAATTTTACGAACGGCTTGATGATATCCTGAGTGAATGCCACGGCGCCGGCATTCAGCAGCGAGTCGAGGCTGGACATAACGACTGACACCAATACCACCAGCAGAAGCGCATAGCCCCCGGCGGGCATGACCGATTTGACCAGGTTAAACAGAACGAAATCTTCGCCCGTATCCATCGGGATAATACTTCGTGCCGTAATCCCAAGCGCTATCATGACCATGAACCAGAACATGCTGAAAAGACCCGCTAAGATAAAGCCGTTTCGCGATACGTTCGTTGTTCTGGACGCCAGGGCCCTGTTCGCATACGGAGGAATGAGCGTTTCGCCGAGCAGGAAGGCCGCCAGCAGGCCGACAATCTCGATGGGCGATGTCGCACTCAAACCGTTTGTCGTTGCGGCTGAAGCCTGACCGGCAAAAGTTGCCGCTCCGCCCTTCAGATGGAAGGCCAGCACAAATAACAGCGTAATCGGTAATAGTATAGCGAACGAGCTGAATTGAAACGCATCGGTTATGACGCTTGCTCTGAGTCCTCCGAACGTTGTGTACAAAGCCGTTACGGCGACGACTATGAAAACAGACGACCATCGAGGCAATGCGAATACATCGTGCAACACGTCACCGCCGGCCTTGGCCATCACGGCAGCGAATCCGGCACATAAGCCGACGGAAATAACACCGGCAAGAATCTGGCACTTTTTGTCGTATTTCTGGCCGATGGCGTCACCAAGGGTATGGCAGTTTGTCAAAGCCCTGAGCCGGGGA
Organism: uncultured Pirellulales bacterium; assembly: GCA_964530105.1. Lineage (GTDB taxonomy): Bacteria > Planctomycetota > Phycisphaerae > Sedimentisphaerales > Anaerobacaceae > JAFGPJ01. The sequence goes on from CAZHBL010000118.1 coordinate 9,916, forward strand.
GCAACGAAAAGCCCCACAAGGATATTTTGTGCCGAATAAGCCAGCCCGATGCCGAGAAAAAGGAATCCGCTTTTGAAGCCTCGCCCGACAAAGCCGATTGAAAAGCCCGGGCCCACGTATGTCGCCGCGAGACTGCCGAATACAAGCGCAAGCGGAAGCGACCGTTTGGCCAGCGAGAAGTCTTCGAACTCACGAGCGGCCCGTGCGCGCACGGCCACAAACGTAAGCATTACCACGTAGGCCAAAACAACAGCCACAGACAAGACCATTCCCACAGTTCTTGATCCTATTTGACGCTCTATATACTATCAATACGACGAATGGTTTGAACGGGCCGGCACGGCAATTCTCGAACTTATCTTTACGGCATCCCGGGAGCTACCTTTCGTGTTTGTGCTCATCCCCGGATTTGTCCTGGAACGTCTCCTCCTCCAGCTCGTTAATCGTCGTGTCCAGCTCGGACTCCGTACGAATCCATCCGAATCTCGCATCCACGAGAAAAGTACGGTACCACTGAATCAAATTCTTCGAAAAGTCATCATCCTTGCAATATATTCCAAACGATATTTCTCCCGCATGCGAGCCGGCTTTTCTCGGTATTTGTGGAAATGCCAGAAGAACAGCGCCTCTGGTCAGCAGGAACTCGATATCGGAGACCTGGCTGTTGTAAATCCGAAGCCGGCCGGATTCGATTGCCTCAGGATACTTGCGAAATAAAAAACGTGCCGCGTTCGAAAAGCCCGGTACGCTCAGGTTCATCGCTCGGTGAATTCTGACATCCTGGTAATCTTCGATGATTTCATACAACGCGCTGAGATAATCGTCTACAGGCTGCCTTTCCCCCTCGAACAACATGCACGTCCAAAGCTCGCTGTAACCGGTTGCATCGAGCTGCTCCTGGAGCATCTCCTTGGCGATTCTGTAAGTCTGGCTCCGGCTGCCTAAGACTTTCAGCCGGCGTTCGGTCAGCAGCTTCGCCCAGGAGGGCATCTGCTCCGGCAAAGAATCCGGCGGACAAATCCCAAGCCGGGTCAATAGCCTCAGAAATTGTTTTTGCTCGGAGCCGTAAAAACGCCTGCCCACGACGCTGCCGACGTTGCCGTTGCACTCCATCCCGTATTTCTTGTGATAGCCGAACGACAGGCAGTGCACATCATAGCCCCTGTCAACCAGCATCCTTTCCAGCTCGGCGATCATCCAGACCGCCTGCTTCTCGGGTGCCTTGTCGATTGACAGATGAACGTTCGGACACAGCACGATGGGCCGTTTGCCGATCAGGCCGGACAGCAGCTCGAATTCGTCCGCCGCTTGCTTTAACTCCTGCTTGTCGTCGTACAATTCTATACACACAAATATCAGAAGGACGTTCCTGAAGGCCATCTTGGGCTGCGTCGATGAAATTGTATCAGGATCGATCCGTGAAGAGCGCTCCTTGTCCTCGAAATAACATGATGAAC
>CAZHBL010000119.1:0-11369 GCA_964530105.1 uncultured Pirellulales bacterium
TTATCCCGATTGAGAATCCTTGCATAGTGTCCGGTGGCAAGAAACCGGGCACCATAACTTCGCGCAAATTCCCACAACTTGCTGAATTTCATATGCCTGTTGCAGAAGACGCACGGATTGGGCGTCCGGCCTTTCCTGTACTCACTGCAAAAATAGTCGAGAATTCGCTCAAAATCTTTGCGAAGGTCCATCACATGGAGCTTTATGCCCAATTCCCCGGCAACCATTTCGGCCTCTGCCTGTGCATGACGGGCACTGTCGTTCGTAATCATGAACACGCCTGCGCAGTCATAACCATCCCGCTGCAATAATGCCGCAGCAGTCGAACTGTCCACTCCGCCGCTCAGCGCGACAAAAACTTTATCTCCATTACCAACCATTTTGCAAAATTTCTCAGTTATCTCCCTCCACGAGGTTGTTTCCATGTTCGTTTGTTTCAGTTTCGCTGTGTTCCAATCCTATCTCTTCATTGATTTGGGCAATTGCTTGACGGGCCTCCTCAGCCATCTTGGGCACAGATTCATAACGTAGACTCGCATGGAATTCCTTGCGTGCCTCCTCAAACTTGCCTTGCCGGGCCAATATTTGGGCTATACGAAAGTGTGCTAATGCACATTCCTCATTGATTTCTAATACTTTCCGCAGATAATCATTAGCCGCTTCCATATTTCCATCGTGGTATTCGATTATTCCCTGTAGCAAATAAACATCCCAGCAGTCAGGTTCCGACTGAAGGACGACTTCCAGTAAATCTCGAGCTTCATCCCACCTATTCGCCTCGCACAATGCGCCGACCAAGGCGTGCTGGCTCCAGGCAAAATTCGGACACAGCTTTACAGCCAGACGGCACCGCGTCACATCTTGATCAGTATCTCTAAGCTGAGAGAAGTGATTCGCTATCGTATGAAGATCATCCAGAATATCGAAGCCCATATGGGTCACACCAAACCAGTGGCAATCTGGATCCACCAATAAAACTCTATCGTCCGTAAACACGGCTGCACAGGCATGGACGACACTTTTGTTTCTATAATCTTTGTATACATAAACATAGAATGCCTTTATATTGACATCTCGAGCCAATGCCGTGAACAACTTTGCATACTCTTGGCAACTGAAAGATATGTCAGATTCATCCCAGGCAGCAAATACTTCTCTCGCTGTTCGTGTTCCATGGCCGTTTCCGGCTTGAAGGCGACCTGTTAAGGCATCAAAGAGCGCCTTAGCCTTATCCAGATCGCTGGTAGTACCTTCGGTCAATTGCTCGGCCCAGTGTTTCATTTCTGCATTGCTGGCTATAGGATTAACCACCATCTTAAGTTCATCTTCTGTGAGTCTTTCCTGCAGGACCTCTTGCAACGATTGCTCAGTATAGACTTTTGGTATTTTGGCTTCGATAAAGGTAGGTGTCAGGCTGGCCTTTAGCTGCTGTGCTCTCTCCTCAAAAGTACGGATAACTCCAGGGACCGCACCCAACTGCTTAGCCTGGGTCACAAGTCTCTCATAATTTTCCACAGCCGACGGAATCTCGCCCATTCTCTCATAAGCTTGACCGACTCTTTGCGCTGCATCCAGACCTTCAGGATCAAGCCGTTGTGCTTCTTTCAGTTCCGCCATTGCCCTATTCCGATGACCCTTGAAGGTGTACAGGAATCCCAAAAGGGCATGCACGGATGCATCGGTAGGTTCGTGAATCCTGGCCTCTTCGGCAAAGGCAATCGCCTCGTCCCACTTTCGTTGCAGAGCCGACAGTTCCGCCAAACGAACCAGTACTCTGGCATCGTCCGGATCCAGTCGATTGGCCTGACGAAACTGGCGTTCGCCTTCTTCATTTTTTCCCATAAAGAGAGATACAACCCCTGCGAGCCGATGCGCGCCTGCGAAATCAGGCTTCAGTTCCAAGGCCCGGTGCACAGCTTGTTCTGCTTGCGTGAATTTACCTTGCATACCGAGGGTGGCGGCCAGAGCAAGATAAGCCCTGGCGAATTGCGGATCTGCGGTAATCGCTTTTCGAGCACAGTCTTCTTGTTTAGAGAACGGTTTGTTCTCTTCTCCATAAGCACAGGATCGGCTGTACAATTCCAAGGCTTCGGGGGAGGTTGTCCATCGACGTCCCATTTTCTGTCGCTCCTGCTCGGATGGTTTGACACCTAATTCGTGGAGAATCTGCTCGGTCAGTCTGTCACGTAGCTCAAACCAATCCGCCGATGCCACTGCAAGTTCGTCAGATGCTTTTCCACTGGCGATATTCAGAATTTGTGCACGGACTTGCCATTGTCCGTTTTGTTTCTGGTAGCTGCCCCATACAACTCGCTGTGCCTCGATAAGCTCACCCATCTTCCGCGCTTGCTCCTGTTCAATAGCGGAGTTTCGATCTATACCCAGTTGTCTGCGGGCATATTCAACCCCGCCACCGAGTTTGATCGCTTTGATCTGTTTAAGTTCTCCTGACAGCAGCCTTTCGATACCACAGCGCCAATGAGCTTCCTGGGGATTACCTGTATCATTAGCAAATCCCAGGATTGTCACCCTTAGTCGTCCGGGAGGTGTGTTATTTTGAGCCGAGGCAGCCGCCGCACCTATCAGCACGAAGATAAGCACCCAGACTCTCAACCGGGTTATTCGATATCTTACATGCATCTGCTCCCTCCTTTCTCGAACAATATTGTTTCGATAAAACCTTTCTTCTCCAGGAGGCTCGCATCACCAAAAGACCATGCAAAAAAGTATTGTCTCTAATCCTGGGGATAGATAATTACGCGATCATGGATAATGGTGACCAGGTCGTCTTTGCCGTCGCCAGTTACGTCGGCAACTATCAGCTCTCGCGGCTCGGCACTGGCCTTGGGACGACCTTTGCTGTCGCGATAACTTTTTTCTTCGAATATCTTAAAACGCATCGCCGGGACAGGCTTTTCGTCGGCATCGAGCGCGAGTATCTCGATATGACTGCGTCCATACTCGACCATGATAATGTCGGTCCGGCCATCGCTGTTTATATCGCCCACCGCGAGGTTGCCGTATATCCCATCTTTAATTTTTGTTTCGTAGCCGAACTGCTGCTCCAGATTCTGAGCAAAATTCTTGTTGCTCAGCGGAGTAACAAGCGCGAACTTCTTGCTGTCGAACAGCAGCAGGCTTTTAACATCGCCGCCCATCAGCGGGGCAAAAAGCATTTTCAGATGTGCCGCACTGTTGAAGTTGCCGACTTCCAATTCCTTATCGACCCGGTAGGTCTTATCATTGCCGGCCTTGAGTATCTGTAACTGGCCCTTTTGTCCATCCAGCAGCAAAATAGACGGCCTGTCCGCCGGACTGGCGGCGCCGAGATGAAAAGCGGCAACTGCCAATATTTGGTTATCAGTGCTCTTAGCGTTATACTGGTCGATCACATTCCATGTCTGTACCTCTGAGAATACCAGGCTTCTTGCGAAGTTCTTCTGTGCCACAAGCAGCTCATCACCGGCCTTGCCGTCCACATTAGCGACGAAAATTGACCGAAGATTCGCATCTTTGATCAAACTGCTCTGAGCTTTCGGTGAATCAACAACTTCAAACTTGTTCTTTTCTACCTGGCGAACCAATATGGGTGATTCATAAATGACAAATATCAGGACGTCCAGCAGCCCGTCATGGTCGACGTCAAGCACTTTTAAACCATCAGGATTGGAGGTCAGCTTTTTAAGCTCTAAGACAAGCCTATCTCCGCCGGTTTTTTTTGTAGTCTCAGATTTTTCAGTGTTTCCCTCGGCCAAGTCCGCCCGGTCTTTTTCGCTCGCAGCGAGATCATAAACTGCCCTGAGAGTTCTAAGGTCGTTATTGCTTCTGGATACGTAAAGGCAATCTATACTACCGTTGCCGTCGATATCGGCCATCTCCATCGCCACCGGTTCACCCGTCACGCCGACGGAATTCGGAAACGACAACCTGTCATCTTTAAATTCACTTATGCCGATGACTTTTTCCTTCAAGCTCAAAACGCCTAATTCGGTTTTCCCATCGGCGTCGATATCCACAGCAGATAAGCTCGTAATATCGGCGAAAGCGGGAAATCTCACAGGCTCGGCCAATCCAAGTCCTGCTTTTTGCTTGTAAAGAATCAGCTCGGCTGCGCCGGGATCGCTTATCGTCACATCGACCAGGCCGTCGCCATCGACGTCGCCGAGGGCCAGGTCTCGTTTGGTATCCTCCTGCCCGGACTCAAGAGGATAATACAAAATCGGCCAGTCGGCATCTTTGCCGCTTTCAGCGGCATACTTATAACAAATAAGTCGTCCACTCAAACTGTCAACAGCCAGAACCTCATCCCCGTTAGCCTTATCTATGTTGTGCAGCACTAATGCAAACGGTCTTACAACAGCAAACTGCAACTGTGGACCCAACTGTCCGGTTTTCAGACCGAATCGAACGTGCAGCGGTTTTTCCATATCGTTTGTAACAAGAATAAGGTCGTTGACGTTATCCCCGTTTAGATCGCCAACTTCTATACCGAGGGTTTGTGCAGAAGTGGGATATTTTACCGGCTCGGCCAATGAGCCATCTTTTGTTTGCACTATTATATAAATACTGTCACGACCGGCCAGAGCCAAATCATCGGCGCCATCGTTACTCAGGTCGGCACACACCAAAGCATTGGAAGTCGGCAGGCCGTCATCGATATTGATCTTTTTACTTGTTGGCCAGATCAGCGATTTCGACTTGCCCGACTCGGCCTCATCGACCTTTTGCAGCAGCACATACAGGGCCTTTGGCTCGCCATAATATGCCAGATCCTTCCGCCCGTCAGAGTTCAAATCCCCACAGACCAGGTTGTACAGCTTCTGGGAAACGGCGATGCTCTGCTGCTCGAACCGAGTAGGGGGGTTGATTGCATTAATGTCTATGTCGTTGGGATCGATCGCGACGTCACTTTCGCCCGGCCCAACCGCTTCTTTCTGCAAAAGCAATTCGATTCTGGCCCTTCTGTTATTAGCCAGGGCAATATCATTTCGACCGTCGCCGTTAAAATCGGCCACTCGCAGGTCCTGGATGCCCCAGTCCAATTTGATGATTTCCATTTCCTTGAATCCGTAATATTCTGAGATATCGTCAGAGTCCACCTGCTGAGCGTTTACACCGGCCACGATAATGCCCACAACTAAAATTGCAAATATTACTTTTTTGAGCCGCACAGTAAGAAACCTCCATTTTTTCGTCATTTTATTTCTTCCCGTCAATCTGCAGAAGCAGCAATCCACTTCATACACTTCCTTCCGCATAAGAATCTGTCAAATCATCCATACAACAAAAGTATACATCGTGAGCACAGTAACATCAATGATTTTATAGCTTAAAAGGTTTTCCCTCAGCGTACAGGCCCACGGCAATTGCAGGGCCGTGCATCCACGATCCTGTACCGGAAATCGGGTGGCAAGCTCGAAACAGGTCAACCTTAATCCGAACGAAGTATTCGAAGGGCGATATCATCTTGGTAACCGGGTGATTCGAGCGTCCGATTGCCACCGGAGTGGTCGAATTTTTCGTTTTTATCAGATTTGCCGGTCTTCGTATTTATCCATTCGGCAGTGTATTTGCCCTTCGGCAGTTGAACCTGCAACTGTGCTTTGCTGCCGCCGTTGATATAAATAGCATAAGCCCGGCCTTTCTCAACCAAAGCACGCGCGGTGGCTTTGTCCGGGACCCCGCCCTTGATAATCTCATTGTCCGGCTTCATCCTAATAAAGTCAAAGCCGTTGATATAGTCGCTGAGGATTCGCAATTGTTTGTGCAAGACTGCTCCGCCTCCGCCGGGGGCGTTGATTTTTGCGGTGCCGTCTTCGTGGCCGACGTTGAACGAGTAGTCGAGGTTGTCGTACACAGCTCCACCGGCAATAATGAAATCCCAGCCTTCGAGCCGGTAAGGCTTCGGCTCGCTGCCGGCAAAGCCCGTCTCATCGTCGCCGATCACCCTGTTCAGGCCGTAATTGTCGGTCACCGTATTGGGCGGCTTGGCGTAATGGAAGTTGAAAATCGACACTTGCGGATTGGGATCGGTAATCTTCTGATATTTATTGGCGATATTCTGGGCTATTAAGTGTTTGGCCTTGAAATTGGCTTCAGCTTTAGCGATGGTCTCGGCTATATGTGCTTGCCATTCCAGCGTCACACCACCGAAGTAGGGCTCGTTGCAGATTTCGTAATAAAGGTTATCGAAGTCCTTTAGCTCCTCGACTATCCTGCGCACCATCGAATCCTGCACGGCCAGCAGTTTGGGATACTTGAGAGTATAAACCTCGGTGCGCTGCATCTTGCCGATGCCGTTGATGTTATTAGCGGTGTTCATCGGGCTGAGTTCCCACATACTATCTTCGTAGAAGGGGCAGAACAGCACCAATTCTACCACGACGCCGCGTTTGCCTGCTTCGCCGACAAAATCCCGCAGTCGCTGGAAATAAGCCCGGTCCCATTGGGTCAGGTCGAATTTATTGCCGCCGTTGGCGTAGCCCTGCTGATCGCTCCGCGCCCAGGGACATATCAAATTGTTTTTCGCCGGCGCCAAAGTATTGTTTTCGATTTTGAACGCCCCGACAGGTTCGCAGTAAGCGCCGCTGAAAGTACGTGTCAGGTTAAAACCGAGCGATTCGAGAGTCTTGAAGTACTTCTTGTAGTCGAAAGCTCGATTGAGCACGCCCCCGTAATGCTCGCCGGACGTTATCAAAATAGTCGGTTTGCCTCGCCAGAGGAAATAATGCGGATTATCAGGATGCAGCCGGATCGGTTTTACCTCCTGTCCGGCCTGCACGGCGACAGCGCAAAAAGCAATACCAACCAATACCAATATTAAGCCGAAAATAACAGCCGGAGGCTTCGTATTTCCCTGTTCAGACATTTCAATCTCTCCTTTCAAAACCATATTCGACACTTCCCGGATACGCGCCGATCTGGGCCGATTAATAACAAACCACAAGATTCAATGTATTAAAAAATCCAGGCATAATAATTATACGCATCTGAACAAAGCTATCAAGGAAGATTCATAAGGTAGTATATGTGCCAATCACTTAAGCGACGATTAAGGTCGAAGGATGGCAGAAGCGGGAATAAACAATTATCCCGGCTGGCCGGGATTCCATATTTGTCATTCCCGCGAAGGCGGGAATCTATTCTGCATCCGATCCGACATTTTAATATTTGATTTTAGTTACGGCCAGTGGCCGCAATAGGTGTTGATGTTCTTATTCTTCTGGTTCTATACGGTTTTGGTAGTCCTTTTTGTCTTCAACCTAATAAAATTGGTAAACGTACCTAATATTTTTTTTCGGCTGCTCCGCTGTCCCTCGTTTTTCTCACGCTACAAGCTCGCAATCACGCCAAACGGCAGCTTGTATGTCTCCATGAGATAATTCTGAGTTACACCCAGTAACTGGAGTTGATCGTCACTGGCATTTGCTCGCGACAATCCTGGCTGGACGATGAACACCGACAATTCGAGACGCATAGTCCTGCTCATTTCCTTTATCATGTGAAGTAAAGAGGAGTCTCCCTTCTCGAATCTGGTCACTCTTTTGTTTTTTATTCTCCTCGAATCGCGTCTTAGTAGGTGCGCAAACAGACCGGTTTTATTGTCCATCCAATGAATGCATTTTTGGGCTTGACCACATACAGCGTACAAGTCAGATATCCTGCTGCCAGGCGTGAGCTCGCCGGAGAATTTGCAGTGGTAGAATTCAACGCCAATCGATTTATTCTTCTTGCGTATCGTGACCACATCGGCAGCTTCGCCAGAATCATCATCATCAAAAATGATGTCATATTTCCTTTTTCTCAACTGCTGAATGACGTGGTATTGTATAGAGTCAGGGCGTCTCTCAACACCCTGCGATTCCTTCGTGATATCGACTCCAGTCCAATCCCAGACCTGTATTTTTTGAACCGGATAAGGTGAGTAATCAGTGTTGAGCGGCGTATGAGTATTTCCCTCCAAGCAAGACCCATCTGCAAACCATATCATTGGTGGATTGTCATAAAAGAACTCATCGAGTAGTATTTCCTTGCCCCCGCATATTATAGCGGAACGCCCTTCACGTAGTGCGGAGAATTGATAGCCCGGCATCTCATCTTTGCTGTAAAAAAGGAGCTTCATGGAAACCTGAAGAGTACCGGAGTGAATCTTGAATACCAGATCATCGCTTTCTGTCGGATTCTGGAGAGAAATGTCTGTCTCATACAGGGGAATAGTATGGTTGCGGATGGTAATGGAATACTTTGTTTCAGGTTCCCTGTAGATTATGTCAGGCCAATCGATTCCGAAAGGCATTTCCCGTGGACGACGTGAGAGGAGGACTGGTCGCAGGGTACCGCGCAATACTTCGTCAGGATCAATGCTTTCATCTGTGATCTTTTTCCCCACAAAGCGGCACCATTTCGTCAGCGTCTCAACATTAGCCGTGTTGTGTGACCATATCCTTCCTTTATATGAACAACCAACAGATGTCTTACTGCCATTTTCATAGCCCACCCCAAAGATATTTGACCTCATGGTGTTTCTCTTCTGTGCTTCAGAGAGACTAGGCTCAACATCCGAGCCGGCTCTCATTGTATAACGTATTAGACGCCCGAGTTGCTCGATGAGCCCAACATTCTGTAGTTTCAACCTATTGATTCCAGAGAAGCACCGGAAGACAGGAGGTCCCTGGATCAAATTCACATCTCCGGCTATGGCCTTCGCCAACGTGCGGTAATAACCGCGATTCGTTGAACTGTTTATAAAGAGCAGATTCTGATCTTTATCCCAGAACACCAGATACAATTCCCAATCCCAGTTAAAAATATCTCTTACTTGTACCCAGTCAATCGGAACCTTCCTGGCAGTCAAGATAACCAAGGTATTCGCAGTTGAGTTTATGTCATAATGAATTCGTTCAACGGATTGGATTCCCACTATCCCGTCGCGGAAGTTCGCTGGGTTCCAGTTCTTGCACGTTGTTCTATAGACTGCCGTGCTCAATGCCGGACGTATGTTCTGGAGAGGGATCTCCTCCGGGAAGTTACTGAATCCTTTAATGAACCTCCAAAGGGCAACCTGCTCCTTTATAGTATCGTCACTGGTATGGTCCAGAAGGGAGTTCCAGTCAGCATCTTGCACGTAGAGTTTCTGCAACTCATCACGAACGTTTACATCGGCGATGTTCGCAATAAATGTCGCATCGCCGATGTCGTCCCTATGACGAGTAAATCTACCGGCAAGTTGCAGTGTCACGGGCAGGCTTTTCCTGACATCGTGGAAAGCCGCTATCTTGAGTTCTGGCAAATCGAAACCTTCGCCCAGCATATCAACACATACGACTATTCTCGACTTTCCCGTCAAGATTGCTCGGCGTACTTCCTCCTTCTGCCGAGCTGACTTTATTCCAGTGTGCATTTGGACCGGCTTGAATTCTGAGTACTTCTTGTATATTGAGAAGACATCGGCAGCCCTCGCAATATTATTAACACGAGCCATTAGGATGTGTTTGTACTTCTTGTTGTCCTTGCGAAGCTGCGCAACGGCTTTCTTGGCGATGGCTAGATCTGCTTTCTCCGGGTCGTATTCGCAGACCGGTTTAAATTGAATACGTCTAAAATACCCGTCTTCTTGTGCTTTCCTCAATCGATAGTTGAAAATGATATCTCCCTCAACTGGCTTATCATCGCTCCGAAATGGAGTCGCCGTGAATTGTAGAACGTGCCTCGCCTCAAACTTCTTTGTGAAGGCGCGCCATGTCTGCGCGGGAGTGTGGTGCGCTTCATCAATAAACAAGTACGGACAATGGTATGCCATACGCTCCTGAACAGTCTCGCTGCAGAGACCAGCAATGCTCATCGTCGTTACAATGATGTTGCATTTCCTGAAGAACGAATCGACGTCTTTAAGGCTCTTCGGCTTGTGTTTCAGGGTGCCCACGATTGGGTAAAGCGCACCATCCGACAACACTCCGCAATCTTTGAGCAGCCCCAACGTAAGAAATCTCTCGGCTATCTGAGTTCTGAGGGCATCACTGGGAACAACGACTAGAAGTTTCGAGCAAGGTTTAGAGGTCAGGGCGCAGAGCATTACCTCTGTTTTACCGGTGCCTGTTGGCATAACTATGGTCGCTACTTTGTTTGACACAGCCCAGTGTGCGTGAATAGCGTGGACTGCACCTACTTGAACTAGGCGCATGCCTTTCTTGGCGCACGTCTGATCTTCTTCCACATATGCGAATGCATTCTTCCATGACGCAATAGTTTCCTCGATTGTTTTGTGGTAGTCGATCGGTTTCTTCGGCACCCGAGGAAGGTCTGGATGACATATCCACTTGCCTTTCTCTAGGTCTATTACTTCTCCTTTGGTTTTAGCCGTCCTGAAACCTTTGTATCTGATGACTCTAGAATATTCAGCAGGCGGCTGATGGGATCCTGTCACTATGAGAATAGGCTCATTAGAATCATCCTGAGGGATGACTTTGTAGCCTATTACTTGGCGTTCCTTGTACGGCTTCACAGTAGCCTCAAGCTCATAACCAGGAATCAACAACTGTTGAATAATATTCTGGTTGCAGCGCTCCTCGATTGCCAAAAGTGGAGGAATTTTAAATTTCATGGCCATTGCCTCGTTTGGTTATATTCGGGTTTTTTAGAGACATTCTATTAAAATCTACGCCACACGGCCTTATCAAAATACTCACCCGTAAAAGCCTGTCTTCCACAAAATAATCAATATCTCAGATCTGCTGTCTTCCGCCGGAATCAATTGAAAGGATCGCTCAAGGTTGTTGCTTTATAGTATACTCATTTTTCCAGTATATAACAAAAACAATTTGTCTTTCTTATGTTAGAGCGTATCTCACGGGCTTCAGCCCATGAGATAACTCAAACAATTCCCATTATCTATATACACAGCGTATCTCACGGGGTAAATGTTACCTATAATTTTAAAAAAAATACAAATTTATACAAAAAATTGAAAAAAGGACAAAAAAGCAAGAATTTCCTCAAAAATCCGCGTTAATCAGCGTTAATCTGCGGTAAATAAATAATTCTCTTAGAATCCGCATTCCCTTGGGGACGCCTTACGGCGGGGCAGCTCGTGCCTAAGGTACAAGCTGCGCCATCCTACCTGTCTGGATGCCCTTACCCCGTACTCAATACGCACCACACAGTCCTTGGGACTCCTTACGGAGCACACACTACAAATAATGGCCGCCGTGTCACGGACATTTTTTGAGAATATGCCGGATTTTGCCCGCCTTTTTGTGCCAAGGTTCGTATAATAGATAACGAATTCGTATGTCGTATATCGTATGTAGTATGTAGTGTTTTGAATGAAAAATGGGGGTAGTCCTTGTCATTGATTATTTCTCTGTGGCCTC
>CAZHBL010000120.1:0-11319 GCA_964530105.1 uncultured Pirellulales bacterium
GCGGGCGGAACAGGAAATCCTTTCTTTACTACCGATACATGCGCGGCTCTGAGGGCTTCGGAACTTGACGTAGACCTGCTTATTAAAGCAACAAAAGTTCAGGGAGTTTACAGTGATGACCCCGAAAAAAATCCGGATGCACGGCTCTTTGAGAAATTATCTTATGACCAGGTGCTGACAAAAAAACTTAGAATAATGGATCATGCAGCAATAAGTCTTTGCCGGGACAACAATATCCCGATTATTGTTTTGAATATTTTCGAGAAAGGCAACATTACGAAGGCTCTTTGTGGCGAGCAAGTCGGTACCAAAATAGTAACTAAATGAGGTTGAAGATGCCTACCAAATCAATAGTCTCGGACACCGAATCCAAAATGAAAAAAGCCGTTGAAGTCCTGCAGGACGAGCTAAAAGCTGTCCGCAGCGGCAGAGCTGCGACCGGGCTGGTCGAAAACATAAAGGCGGATTTTTACGGGACGCCTACACCGTTGAAGCAGATGGCAACCCTGGCGACGCCTCAAATGGATATGATTGTGATTAAGCCGTTCGATCCCGGCTCCATTAAAGAGATCGAAAAAGCAATCAAAGCCAGCGACTTGAGCATCGCACCGATAGTCGATGGAAAAATAATCAGACTTAATATCCCGGCACTAAGCGAGGAAAGAAGAAAACAGCTCGTTCAGCAGGCCAAACAGACCGGCGAACAGACAAAGGTTGGTATTCGCAATATACGAAGAGACGCAAACAAACATCTCGAAAAGCAGGAAAAAGACAAACTCATCACTGAAGATGACCTCGAAAAAGCCAGGAAGCAAGTCGATGATATTACCAAACAGTACACCGACAAAGTTGACGGGCTGATCAAAAACAAATCGGACGAAATATTGTTCGATTGATTTTGTCAAAAAACGCACAAATCATAAGTCCACAAGACACAAGTCAGGCGTCTTTTGTCCTTATGTTTTTGTGCTAATATTTACTGACTTAATTTTGGAGGTCAAAGCGATGCGAGCAGAAAACAAAACAAAAATCAAGCTGCAAAAAAAGACCGGTAAAAGGGTACTCAAGCTGGCATTGGCGATCATAACGATTCTGATTGTGTTCGTGCTCTTGCTCGTACCCGTACTCGTCTCATCCGCTAAAGCCAGACAGATGATTCTGGCCAAAATCAACGGCTCAATCGCCGGCAAAACAAATTTTGTCAACCTATCAATGGGCTGGCTCAAAGGCATCAAGGTTTCGGATTTTAGCTTCAATGACAATGCCGGCCAAATTTCCGTTCAGGTTAAGGAAATTGCCACAAAACCGCACTACGGCTCCCTTTTAACCGGCAATTTATCCTTCGGTAAAACTTTGATTGACACGCCGAACGTGGAGATAAATCTTAAGGCACAAAAGCCCGTAAGCCCCAGCCAGACAGTGCCGGCCGAGACAGCAACAAAATCAATTGTATTGCCGGTACAAAGAATGGAGCTTGTCCTCAATGACGGCAATGTTAAAGTAACCGATCCGAAATCCGGAACGGTCGAGCTTTCACGTATAAACTCGAAGGTCAATTTACAGCCGCTCGGACAGCAATCGAATTTAAATTTGACAATGGCCGTAGCCCAGGCGGGCAAAAGCTCTGAGATACAAGTTGCCGGCAGCATTACGCCTAAGAAGAAAACCGGCTGGAGCCTCAAAGGCGCGACCGGCGATTTGACCGTCGAGGTCAAAGATCTCGACATCGAGTCATTAGGGCCGTTCCTCGCGCTGGCCGGCGTTGAAGTTCAGACCAAAGGCATCGTTCGCGGGCAGATAAAAGGCCAAATAAAAGACGGCCTGATCGAAAACCTCAACGCTGATGTCAAAGCGAAGGATCTGGATATAACGGGAACAGCATTAAAAGGCGACCGTCTACAGACCGGCGATCTTGACATTAACACGATGCTGAGCCAGGGCAAAGAAACGATAGACATTCAGAGCCTGCAAATCAAGAGTGACTGGGCATCGGCGTCGGCCAGCGGGACGCTGCCGACCACGTTCAAGTCCCTCGGCGATTTGCTTGGAGCTGATTCGACTACCAGCCTGAAGGGTGATTTCAACTGCAACATCTCGGCGGTCTTGGCCCAGATGCCCAAGACGCTCGGGCTCAAAGAAGGCACGCAAGTGACCTCGGGCCAACTGACCGGTAACATAGCGACGGCCACGCAGGCCGGACGAAAACAAATCCTGGCATCGGCAACACTCGCCGGATTGGGCGGCATCGTGGAAGGTAAGAAAATCGCTCTCTCGGAGCCGATAAAAGCCGAAGCTTCCGTCTCATCGGGCAAGGCCGGCATGAATTTCGACAAAATAGACGTCTCGGCCCCCTTTGCAAAGATCAATTGCGCCGGCAGCGCCGAAGCAATCCAATACAGCGCCGAGGCGGACCTGGCGAAACTCCAGTCGGAATTAGGGCAGTTCATAGACATCGGCCGTTACAAGCTCGCCGGCCAGTTCCTGGGCAAGGGGCAGGTTACCATCAAGGACGACAAAATCGTCACGATGGGTTCATCGGCCCTCAGCAATCTCCGCGTGGACGCCCAGGACGGCAACAGCGTCTCAGAGCCGAAGGTGCAGATAGATACAGCCGTTGACTTCGACAGAAAAACCAGCATCATTGCTCTGACGTCCGTTACGGCCACAACAAGTTTCGGCCGGGTCAGCGTAAAAGACGGCGTTGTTCCGATGAATAAAGACTCGGCGCAGGCTCTGCGCCTGGACGTCTCGGCAAGTAATCTCGACCTGGCGAAGATCAAGCCGTTTGCCGTCTTAATTGGCTCACTCCCGAAGGACACGCAATTGGCTGGCATCGCCGAATCCGAAGTGAAAATCACATCTGAAAATGGCACTTACCATATAGTAACTGAAAAAACAAATATCAAAAACATAGATTTTAGTACTCCCGGAACGAAGCCTTTTAAACAACCCAACACCTCGATAGTTGCCGACGTTAGCTTAAACCCAACTAATTTTACTTATTCAGGAAAACTTGACCTGTTGTCCGACCAGTTTAAAGTCCACATAAACTTAGCCAATCAGAACAAGGAAAACCAAACATCAGAACTCAAGGGCAATGCAGAGCTGGAATACGACTGGTCGGCGGTCAGCGCTATAGCGGCACCTTATCTGCCGGAGGATTTAACGCTTCAGGGCAAAAGAAAAGATACTATCACTTTCACCAGCGAATACCCCACCGACCAAAAGGATAAGCTCTTGGCCAATCTTAACGCCAAGGGTAAAGTAGGCTTCGACAAGGCCGGCTATATGGGACTTGATTTCGGTCCCACCGACGTTGACATCCAGGTGCAAAACGGCTTATTGAACATTACCCCATTTACGACGACCGTCAACGAGGGGCAGTTCAATTTTGCCGGCGGTGCTGATTTCAAACAGACCCCCTCACTCTTCAAAGCCGCCAAGCCGATGCAGATAGTAAAGGATATTAAAGTCAACGACGCGACAACGAAGAAACTCTTGAAATACGTCAATCCAATTTTTGCCGATGCCGTCAACGTCAGCGGTATTGCAAACTTCAACTGCGAGCAGCTTGCCATACCACTCAGCGCCGAAGCGAAGAACGACACGGTCGTAATCGGCACGATATCGATCAGCAAATTAAAATTGCAGGCCTCGGATTTGCTGGGGCAGATTCTTACTGTAGCCGGCGGCAGCGCCCGCGGTACAGTGTTAACTATGCACCCGACGAAATTGGTTCTACAGAAGGGTATTCTGCGATACGACGATATGCAAATCGACGTAGACGATAATCCAATTAATTTCAAAGGAGTAATCGGCCTGGATAAGAGCCTGGATATGACCGTGACTTTGCCTTATACTACCGCAGGTCGAACGGCCAGGGTCGGAAGAGAAACATCCGGCACAAGGATTACGCTGCCGCTCAAGGGCACGGTCGACAAGCCCCAGCTCGATACGGGCAAACTCATCGAATTACAATTAAAGGGGCAAGTAGAAGAACAGTTGCGAAAGGGGCTTGAAAACATATTCAAGTAACACAAAGCAACCGGTTTTGTCGCCGGCAAGCCGGCAAAATAACTTTATTCGGTCTGCAATCCCGCTATGTGGGACCTCACCCGAATCGGCAAATATGCTTTCCGATTGAAAGGGGACAGAGATGCTGACGCTTGAGAAGCTTTTGACTACACCCACTACACAACTCGGTAAAGCCGGCCGCTTTGTCGTCTTTCAAATCAAACTCTGGTCGCACTGCGCCAAAATCCTGGAGATGAACCGTTCCGGCCAGCAGGCCGCCGCCCTGTCATATTATACAATTTTCGGGATCGTCCCGCTGGCTATCGTAATCCTTCTGCTGTTTCAATCACTCTCGGCCGAGGACGTCGGACAAAACGTCAAAACCCTCGTGTACGACTATCTCGAATTGCAGGAAATCAAATATTCAACCAACGATGGACAGGAAGTTCTACTTACTAACCACATCGACGCAATCGTCCAGCAATTCTTCGAAGGATTGAACAAAGGCTCTCTGACGCTCATCAGCGCAGTCATTGTCATTTGGGCGGCGCTGGCGCTGATCTCGAAAATTGAAAATGCCTTTAATAATATCTGGCACGTTACCAGGGGCCGGAACTTTCTTCAGCGGATTATCAACTACTGGGCGATACTCACGCTCGGGCCCCTGCTTATCGGTCTCGGTGTATACATCAGCACCCGATACGAGCGTGTAGGCGAGCTGCAAAAAACTATCTTGTCTTTTTCTCGCATCGGGCCGCTGCTCATGTCCTATATAGTGGCCACGGTTGTTCTGTTTCTGCTCTATTTCGTCATGCCCAACACCAAGGTCAAGGCAAAAGCCGCCATCTGGGGGGCCGCCGTCGCCGCTCTGGTTTGGACCGTTGCAAAGTGGGGATTCAGCCAATACGTCACCGAGTTCATCCCCTACAGCAAGATATACGGTGTCGTTGGGCTCATCCCGCTCGGTGTCTTCTGGATATATATCACCTGGCTCATCGTGCTGTTCGGCTTGCAGTTGACGTTTACCACTCAGCACCTCAAGAGCCTTGACGCAGCCGAGATTGCCGCCGCAAAAAAATCCGAGGAATATTTCATAGCCAACGACCTTACCATAATCAACATTGTCAGAGAAATCGCAGCAGCTTTCCAGTCAGACCAGGCCCCGGTCCCGCCCGAGTACGTATGCCGCAAGTTAAATCTTCCCGCGGAATTCGGCCATAAAATCCTCGACCATCTCGTCAACAGCAGGCTCATAGTCAGAACATCCGATCCGGTGGCAGGTTTCCTGCCGGCCAGAGACCCGGCAAATATCAAACTATCCGAGATCACCGAAGCCATGGAAACCGCGGGCTTCGCGCAACCTGCAAGTGACCGATGGCCCGGCATGCAACAGATAGCCGAGTCCCAGCGAAACATCCTGGCCAAGCACACCCTGAAAGAAATCCTGAATCCCAAGCAGGAAAAAACAGGTCCCAGCCACGAGGCGTAAAATTCGACAGAAGCAATATTCGAAAAATTAGTTCTATCGGTGAAGGTTCTTCTGCTGGAAGTCCAGCATCTCTTTCATCGGGATTGCCGAGCGCAAATACTTTTCGTCCAACCTGCCGGCGTTTTTAATTACATCAATATGATCGATCACCCTGCCGTCGATATCGATAGTATCCATAGTGAGTTTATTGCCTTTGAGATTGAATAAACAGAAATGATGTTTTTTCATTGTTTCGGCATGATAAACATTAGGCTTAATACTGTGCATTAACACCCCCCCGCCGCCGCTTGTGATATAGGTTACATAACTTCCTTCCACACCGTCCGGCGGAGCAATGGGCCTGAACCGCTCGTACATATGCGAATGACCTGCCAGGACAAAATCGACACCGGCTTTTGACAGGCCCGGCAGCGCATCCGGATATCCCCAGGCTGACCAATGACCGCCAAAATTAAGACTCGGCACGTGATAGCTTACGAATTTCCATTTGGCGTCACTTGCAGCGGCATCAGCGATAATCAAGTTAAGCTGGGCTTCGTCTTTTAATCCTTTGGTGACATTATCGGCGACGAAATAATGCACCGGCCCATAATCGAAACCAAAGCTGTTTTTCTGCCCCTTCGGTACCAGCAGTTTTTCGTAATTGCCGTTATTGCCCTCGTGATTTCCCTTGGCGATATAGACAGGGACACTTTCGGCCAATCCCCTTAACGGTTCAAAAAATTGTTGTCCCCATTGCCCGTACTTATCACCATTGGTGACCAAATCACCGCAGTGAACCACAAAATCAACCTTTTGCTTTATCATCAGCTCAACCAGCCTGCGGTGAACAGAGGGACGGGTCCGGCTGTCACCATAGACTATGAATCTGACCTCATCGGTGTTCTCCGGCACGGTACGAAATCTGTAGATTTTATCCTCGAAGCCGGCACCGGTAACACGATAGTCATAAAACCGGCCTGGCTCCAAACCTTCGAGCCAGACCTTGTGGATAAAAAATACCTTTTTAACGGCTTTTTTGCCGGACTGATTTGTCTCCGGCACGCTCTCGACATATTTATCGAGTCTGCCGTCTTTGCCATAATATAACTTATAAGATCCCTCAGTATCAGTCTCCCACATCAACGCGGCCCGGTCCGGATACACGCCAAGCAGGAAAGGCCCTTTTGTGAGCCTCGTATCCTGCTTGAGGGACGTATCCGAAAACGGATCTGTCGCGCATCCGCCTTCTATAGCGAGAACACCCACCAAAAACGCAACCAACCAAGCCAATCCCAGGATTGGCAAACTGCGGGACATTCGTGAACGACCACTTAACCTGTTATAATTCATTGTTGGTTATCCTTTTTAATAATTCAATCAAGACCTTCTCTATACTGTCTTAATGAGTGTACCGGCGGCATTATAAATAAAGAACAGGCCAAAGAAAAACAGTGCCACAGCACAGATCACCAGCACGATTCGCTGGATGCTGGCTCCGAACAGGCCGGTACCTTTGAAGCTCGCCCACGACAAGGCGCCAAGCCAGACAAAATCACATAGCCAATGAACGACGGCAAATAATGCAAAAGCCCATATTCCCATCCCGGTCGCGGTAGTCGCAAGGGCCAGCCCCACGGTAGCCCACCAAAATAGAAAATACGGATTACCTGCCGACAGCATTATTCCTGCCATTATCGGTGTGCTTTTGGCAACTTTGGTTTCCTGTATTTGGGCCGAGCGCAAGCTCCTCAGCATCCCTATTGCCATCATCAAAAGGAACGCCCCGCCGGCCAGACCGATTACAATTTGTGCCGACGGAAGCTTTAAAATTCGCCCCATTCCCAAAACAATCAAAACTATGAGTGGAAATTCGACAATGCCGTGACCGACGGCTAAGAGCATGCCGGCGTATCGCGAGCGAGCACCCATCCCGATCGCCGCCGTCGTCACAGGCCCCGGCGCCATTACCCCCGAAAGCGATATAACAATCACCTGAACCAAAAAAAGCAGTAATGCCACAATGTCACCAACCTAATCACCAATAATTTTCACAAGGACTCTTTTTTTTCTTTTGCCGTCGAACTCGCCGTAAAATATCTGCTCCCAAGGGCCGAAATCAAGTTTGCCGCCGGTTACGGCCGTGACTACCTCCCTGCCCATGACACTGCGCTTCAGATGAGCGTCAGCGTTGTCCTCGAAGCCATTGTGTTGATACTGCGAGTAAGGTTTTTCCGGAGCCAATTTCTCCAGCCAGACCTCGAAGTCGTTATGAAGCCCGGATTCATCGTCATTAATAAAAACACTGGCGGTTATGTGCATGGCATTACAGAGCACAAAGCCTTCCTTGATGCCGCTTTCACTCAGGCACTCTTCAACCTCCGGCGTGATATTAATAAATTGTCGCCTGCTTGATGTATTAAACCAAAGCTCTTTTCTGTAACTTTTCATAGCCTTTATTTCTCCTTCTGCTTACTGAATAATCCCGCGCCAAGATCGCTTCCGGGGCTGCCGGCAGCAGGGTGCAGGTAATTCCTTGCCTTCTTGTCATTTTCCAGAACTACCGTCCCTTGTTTGATGATATTTCTTTCCTGGTAAGTTACTTCAACTCCGGTCAGTCCGGTCGGGCCCATTTCTACACCGTACCCCGAGTAGTTCTTGTTATTGGTAACAACGCAATCGTACAAGCGATACTTCCTCGGATTGTCGATTCTTTTACGCATCCAGAAATATTCGCTGCCTGTGACAATATTATGGTGAAATTCGAAATCTTCCGCTGTCTGGCAGGTCCATACGCCGGAAATATAAGAACCGTCGACAATGCAGTATCTCATCGCACAACCCTTACCGGCAATGCCCTGCGGACCATCCCAGTAAACCGTGCATGCGTTGCAATTACGGAAAATGCAGTGATCGACCACAAACCCGTCACCCGTAGCCAGCGCAGCGCAGTAGATGTCGATTACATCTCTGTCGCCCACAAACATACACTGTGTCACGAGCAAATCGTTCAGGTCGTCACCGATACGCGAAATGCAGCAGTGCCAGTTCCTTGACAGAGGATTTCCCAGGAACTTAAGCCCGCGTATCGTAACATGACTGGCTGCTATTTTTATTCCGTACGTTGCCGTCAGCCCGTCGAGACTATCCTGCCGTCGAGGGTCTTCGGTGGATAATATGACCGGTATCAACGCCGGCTTCCATTGCGGATCATCGGGCAATACAGCCGCTTCAATCACCAACCGCTCTTTTTCAGTATATGGTCTTGCACTACCAAATTCCACAGACTCTGTAAGGACATATATCCCCGGCGATATCTTAATTATGGTCGGGCCCGGTTCCGTACCGCCATTAACCATTTCCGCCACGCGTCCTATCGTTCTAACCGGTTTGTCGTTTGTGCCGGGATTTTCATCGCTGCCGTTCCTTGCATCCGCATAGATTGTCTCAGCAACTATACTTCGGGCCGTCATGGCAAAGACCAGGACCGCAAAGAAAAACCAAACCTTCTTCCTGTAACTTTTCATAGCTCTTCTTTCTCCTTTTGCAAAATGGATTAGAGTTTGCTTTTTATCATATCCAATCGTTCCTTGGCTCCGAAGTCGGTTGTAAAAAGTTTCTCAAGTGCTTCGCAGGGATAGTCGTGACAATAGGCACAATTCGCAATGCCTTTTTCTACCGCACATATTCTGATCTGACAATCGGTGCAAAACAGTCTTCCGCCTTCGGTCTTACATCCCTCACAATCACCGACATCTTCGGGTTTACATTCCTTGCCATAGTGCTTTGTAATTTCCTGCGCGATGTCCGCCCTCATTGTGTACTTTTTTTCTTCGTCCGGCTCTCTCGTTGCCAAATAAATCTGACACGTTTGGCAGATAAGGCCGCAATATGCCAAATTCTTTTCCATTTTTTTTACTCCGATTTAAATTACTTTTTACCAACTAAATTCCGATAGACTTCTTCGATTGTATCGACCATTGTATCCGGGGCGAACTTCTCTTTTACGGATTCTCTGCCCTGCACGCCAAGTCTTTTCCTCAGACTTTCATCCTCTATCAGCTCGGCACACGCGGCGATAAGTTGCTCGACATTTTTCGGCTCAATCAGCCTGCCTGTGTTTTCATTGACCACTTCCCGAGCGCCATCCACATCGAAAGATATGGCCGGCCTGCCGCAGAGCATCGCCTGGGGCAGCGTCCTTGCGAGACCTTCTCTCAGTGAGCAGTGGACGAGAATATCCGATGACTGGATCGCAAGCGGAATCTGGCTCGGCGGCAAAAGGCCCGTGAATTTAATCCTATCGGCCAATCCCAGCTCGCGAGCCTGCTGTTTGTAATGCTCTGAGAGATTGCCGTCACCGACGAAGAGCCAGATACAATTTTCAAACCGCTTCGAAAGCTCTTTTGCGGATTCGATGATGTATTCGTGTCCCTTGAGCATGAACAGCCGTGCAACGGTGACAAGCACAACCGCATCTTCACCGATTCCGTACTTTCGGCGAAAATTTCGTTTTTTCTCCTGTGAAATCGGCTCCAGAAAATCATCCTCATCAATAGCAGAATACGCCGTAACGTACTGTTCAGGTCTGCCTATCCCTGCGGCGGTCGCTTGCGCCGTCATGGCATCTGCGACGCTGATGAAGAAATCCGTCCTCTTGGCGGCCGACCTCTCTACCGCGATATAGAACTTATTTAAAACTCCGCTCTGATATGGATGGAAGGCCAGGCCATGTATCGTATGGACAATTGTAGGTTTTGAATTTTGAGTTTTAAGTTTATATCCCGCTAACCGGCCCAATATCCCAGCTTTGGCTGAATGAGTATGAACGATATCCGGCTGCAACTGCCGAAGCAGCTTCTTAATCTGGAAATAGCTGATCGTATCATTAAAAGGATTAATTGCCCGGCGAAGCCTGTCGATAACCACCACCTTATAGCCCTGCCCCTGCGCCTGGTTGAAAAGCTCGCCCTCCGGCCCCAGCGCCGGCCCGGTCACCAGCGTGACATCATGCCCCCGCTGCGCCAGGACTTTACATGTAATAATCGTATTCTCCTGAGCACCACCAAGAATCAACCGAGTTATTATGTGAACGATTTTCATTAATCACAGAATACAGAATACAGGACACAGAATACAGAATATAAGATGCGAAACTCGTATTTCAATTGTTTTTCCTGACAGCGTTCGAGTAGGCAGCTAATAGTTTGGCAACCTCGTCAATCTGCTTTGCAAGAACATCTGTATCGCCATAACTTAAGTCATTTGCCAATATCAAATAATAGCGGCATTCTTCGAGCGATCCCTGAGAAATATTCAAATATCTTATTTTGTCCAGTGGCCCGGTCTTTTTGAATCCTTCTACTATATTAGCCGCAATGGAAACAGCGGCTCTCCTTAACTGAGAAGTCAAGCCGTACACTTCTTCCTTCGGAAAACCAGCCGTAAAGTGGTATACCGCAAGAACAAATTTGTGCGCCTTTTGCCAGACGATCAAATCCGTAAACCTCTTAGCCTTTTCCTTTGCCACATTGGTCTCCCTAATAAAAATAGTGTCATATGAGTTCAATATAAAGCAATACCCAATTCAAGACCATCACCAAATAAATCCTTTATTCTCAAGAGCATTTATGGCATCACTCACCCTTGTAAAAACCTTTGATTTAAGGCTCTTATCTGCCTGGAGAACAAAAGCACGCAACTGTCTTTCTATCAAAACCACACCGGCATAGGGAATAACAGGAATATACGCATAATCATCAACATCATTATCATTAGGAGAAAGGCCGGATCTCATTCTCTTTTCTCGTACTTTCCAATAGAGGGTAATCGCCGGG
>CAZHBL010000121.1:0-11292 GCA_964530105.1 uncultured Pirellulales bacterium
TGGCAGTTGCAACTGCTGCTGTTTGACCTCGAAGAGACAAACATGACCAAATCCTTTCTGAGCAGTTTGGCGCAGGTTTCTGAAAGCAGTGCCAAACTGGAACAGTCGGTTCAGAAATTGCCGGAACAGCTTAGCAAGCAGTTGACGAAGTTTGTCGAAGATATTGACAATAAGCAGGCCGGTCTTCAACAAACGCTCCAACAGGCCGAGAAAACCTCACTCGCCCTGAATAATACCCTTGAGAAGCTTGACCAGACCGCCGGCTCATTTAATGCCGTGGCGAAGGATGTAACTGTCACGGCTCAGGCGTGGGAGAATGCTGCTAAAGCCACGGACGAAGTCGTGCAGGAATTCAACAAGAACAAACCTTCGCAGAATGAAATATCGTCTTTCAATATCACCGATTACCGCGACACGGCTGAGCAGACTTCCCAGGCGGCAAATGACATCAAGGCGCTTTTAGCTGAAATAGACAACTTATTGGAGTCTCGCCGTTACAGCTCTATGATGAGCGACCTTCTTTTACGTGCCGCGGGATTGGTCGTATTGATTTTTGTTTTAGCGGTGCTCTATCGGATAATCTCCGTTCGCCTAACGATAGGAAAAGGCCGCAAGGCTGCCTGATTGACAAACATGTGTTTGGCAGCTTCAACTATTGGACTTTGATTTTGCTTCTGTGCTTAAGTGTTAATCTAACTCGGTCAGGTAGATATTTCGAAACCGGTATTGTCCGCCGCCCGGCACCTCGGCCTGCAGGGCTATGAATCCCTTTTCGGGACCTTCCAGCCCGTCCGCTTCCCAGGCGGGTTTGCCGTTAATCTCAAGCGAGGCTTTTGTGCCGCATGCCGTGAGCTTGAATTTATTCCACTGGCCGGCCTTTGCAAGCCCCTTGCTCTCGGCTCCTTTAAGGTTGCCGACGTTGCCCTCTCTGTCCTGTTGAAGGTTGACCTGGTAGCGATCGGGCCATGGGCGGTTCTCCGGCACGGAATCGTAGCGGAAATAAACGCCGCTGTCCCACTTGTCGTCCCGAAGGGCCTTCCATTCGAACTCTAAAATGAAATCGCCATATTTTTTCTCGGTTTGTACCAATCCATTTCCTGCTACGAGCAGGATGTTTCCATCATCGACTGTCGCCTCGCATTTGATGACCGTCCAGCCGTTCAGAGTTTTACCGTCAAATAACGCTGCGCGCTTGCCTCCCGATTCGAAAACAGAGCATGATGTTAACAGTGCCAGTGCAATTACTATGCTGTACAACAGATTTGATGCTTTCATAATCTCTCCAATTTCGTGACTTTGTTCATATTGCAGACTCAATGATTTACATGCCGTCTAATTCGGATGTATTTAAATTTATTCTATACTTTATTTCAAGAAAGAACGCCTTAATAGGGAGCAAAAAAAGAAATCCCTGCTGTCTTGGACATACAGTGGTAGAATGGGTCCCGGCCCACTATCGACTGCTATTTCAACTGCATCCAGAGATAGGTATAAGTAAGGGCTTCTTTCAGTGCTCTCTGTCGATTCGTCACCGCCGCTGCATGGCCGCCCTCTGTGTTCTCATAGTAATAGACTTTGTGCCCCATATCTTCCATTTTAGCCACCATTTTGCGTGCATGTCCGGGATGTACCCTGTCATCTTTTGTGGAGGTGTAAAAAAAGACCTGCGGATATTTCTTATCAGGGGACACATTATGGTATGGCGAATACTTCTGAATATAGGCCCATTCCTCGGGAATATCCGGATCCCCGTATTCAGCCATCCAACTGGCGCCGGCCAGCAGCTTGTTATAGCGCTTCATATCAAGCAGCGGGACCTGGCAGACCACGGCATTGAACAGTTCCGGACGTTGAGTAAATACGGCACCTACCAGTAATCCGCCATTGGAACCGCCCATGATACCCAAATGTCGCGGCGATGTGACCTTGTTTTTAATAAGGTCTTTGGCAACGGCGATAAAATCGTCATAGCAATGCTGTCGGTTTTCCTTCAATGCTGATCGATGCCATTTGGGACCAAATTCTCCGCCTCCACGTATATTCGCAAGTACATAAACGCCCCCTCTTTCCAGCCAGGCTTTACCTAAAATGCTCGAATAGGAGGGAAGCTCTGAAATCTCAAAGCCGCCATAGCCATACAGCAGGGTTGGATTGGAGCCATCCATCTTCATCCCCTCCGGCTTTACGAGAAAATAAGGTATCCTTGTGCCGTCCTTTGAAACAGCCTCAAGCTGTTTGACTTCCAAGTGGTTACTGTCAAAAAAAGCAGGCAGGCTTTTGGCCTTCAACCTTTCCTGCTCATCCGAGACATAATACAGACTGGTTGGCGTCAGAAAATCCTCGTAGTTGAGGAAGTATTGGTCCGACTGCTCATCCGGTGAAAGAACGTAAAAAGTTCCCAAACCCGGCGCCTTGACCTTCTCTTTTTGCCAAACACCATTCTGAAATCGGTATTTATACAGCTCAGTTCTAACATTGTTGAGCATATTTACGAGCAGAAGATTCTTTGTGTTGGAAAAACCAACGACATTCAATCGATCATCAGGTTCGGCAATTACGCTGAATTTACGATCACCTTGAAGATATTTGTCATAATCGATGCTTATTAACGATCCCTGTTTGTATGTTTGTTCATCTATCGTCCAGTCTGATTTGAGCCGCACGAGCAATTGATTTTTGAAAAATCCACCTAATCTTGCATCATCAGGAATGTCTATTTTCAACGGCTCACCATTTTCAATCACATAATTGTGTGATGTGTAAAAGGTTATTGCACGATTAATAACATCATACTGCCTCTCCGGGGTATTAATCACGCCGCACCCTACATCAACATCTGTTTTTTCTCCTTCGAAAATGGTTTTTGCTGCGCTTAACGGCGTGACTCGCTTCCATATCTTAGTGATGCGGGGATAACCTGAATCGGTTAAGCTTCCTTCACCAAAATCGGTTTGTATATAGATCGTATCCCGATCTTTCCAGGAAACCGAACCCTTTGCCTCGGGCAGATAGAAACCGTCTTTTACGAACTCTTTTGAGGTCGCATCAAATTCACGTGTAACAGTTGCGTCACCACCACCACGCGAGAGATAGACTATATAACGAGTGTAGTCCGGATATAAACCTGAAGCTCCTTTGTAAACCCATTTTTCACCTTCCTGCTCGCAGAGTTTATCGATATCAAGCAGTATCTCCCATTTCGGCGATGGTTTGAGATATTCAGCTACAGTTGTGCGGCGCCAGATGCCTCGTTCATTTTTTTCGTCTTTCCAGAAGTTATAGATATATTTACCGAGAATATACGGATAGGCGATCCGTTTATCCGAGTTCATGATTTCCAGAGTCTTTTCATAAGTTTCCTCAAACATTGGTTGAGCTTTCAAGACAGCAAGCGACGCTTCGTTCCTGCCCTTGACCCAGCTCAAAGCTTTTTCCCCTTCCATCTCTTCAAGCCATAAGTAAGGATCAGTGTCCTGCTGGGCTTGTACATCGTTGATGAATTGAAGAAGTATAAAAACTGGAAATACGAAGATGATCAAATTTCTCATTAGCGACTTCCTTTTAATTAAAATGTTTTATGCTGTTTTGATGAAGATACTAAAGACTGCAAGTGTTATGTTACACTATCTTCATGTTAGCTTCAACAATCTGGTAGATTATTTGGATCCACTCCACTTCAGCATAAAAAGGCTTCGTAAAAAAAGAACGGTGGGGCAAGCCCCACCCTATAAGACGGTATTTTGTACTACTTTGCTGTTATTTTCGGATTTTGATTTTTCGCTGCGCGGTTACTTTGCCGTAAAGCTTTTGCGTCTCATACGTCACCGTTACGGTCAGCTCTTCCTCGTCGCCATTAAGCTTAAGATCATCTGGTACACGCCACGTGTACCCGCATGTGCCTGATCAGCCAAAAGGCATAACGCCCTCGGCGATGACCTCGCCGTCGGCGCGCGCTATCACTACATTCGGATCCAGCGATTTATTCACTTTTACAGTCTGAATTACTTTACCGTTTGCATCCTTGTATTCTTTGTCAACTTTGACGGATGTGTCATCCAGCCCGCGTATCATGATATCCAGCTTCGGATCGATCAGCACGGCGGCGAAATTGATTTCATCTCCGCGTGAAAAGGAGGTCTGACTCATGGGCGGTTGGTCAAATATAACCATCGGTTCGTTCGAAAAATCCAACACGTAAGGCTTGTCTTCACGCACCTGTATGCCATAGACTACATCCTTGCCGCCGGACTGGCCCTGCGCGTTAGTGTGGTAGTTGTTGGAGATGCAGATATCCAGATTATCATAAGTGATGTGCATAATATATGACGTGTAGTTGCCTACAGGGATTTGACATTCGCCGACAGCCTCGGTAAAACGCTCTTTAATTATTCCGATTGGCGCGGCTACTTGTCCTTGCTGATGGACTGAACCTTTGAAAACGACCTTCTCCAATTCTCGGCCGCCTTTACCGGCCATGATTGTACCGAGCGGCCCTTTGTATGGACGGGCTGCGATTTTGGTGCCGTCCTCGATAAGCATGAATTCGAAAAATTCATCTCCAATCTTGTGATATGAATTCAGGCTCCATGAGCCCCACCAGTAGGGACCAATCCCCGTTTCAACGTCATACAGGTAAAATTCCCGTTCCGGCCTTTCTCCCAACAGGATTTTATACGGATGATTGTCAAGGGTTATCCGGCCTTGTTTAATATCTTCCCTGTTCTCCCGCTCCATCCTGCGGATGAATGATGCCATGTTGTTTTTCGGAAGATCGAGCTTGGAGATTGTGGTTTTCTCAAGCTTGCAGGTCACGACGTCCGGGGACGAAAGGAATTCCTTTTCCTTTGCAGTTCGATCTTTTGCCGGGGCAGTTGGTGAAGTTGGCTCTTTGGTTGTAGTCTGATCTTGAGTCGATGTGGCTGCTGCTGCCGGCTCCTGAGGCGGGGGAGTTTCTTTCTTGCAGCCGGTCAGGATAAATCCCAGCATAAGAATAAGAGATAATAGAATGAAACTTGCTTTAAGAATTGATGTTTTCATGACATGTTCCCTCACTTTCTTTGTAAAGTGTTTTAAAATACACAAACGCATAAATTGGAAACGGCATACGAAATTATTCAGGCAAGCTGTTTTTCTTCCTCTATCGGAAAGCCGTTGTTAAGAGGCATATATCAAAGTTCGCTTCACTGCTCGCCAGGAAGAAATCTACATTACTAAAGCCTGATTGTCAATCAGAAATTTTACAGAAATAAAATCACCAGGTTCAGAAAGTATTCATTGTCAGTTGATAAGGATGGGATATGCGGAAAATCGCCGGGGTGATTATGCAGGAGGGGGGTATTGAAGGGAGTGGGGGTGGGGTTACCAGCCTTTTCTGGAGAAAATGGTGGGAATGGTTCGAATCAAAATGTACAGGTTCAGCAGCAGCGACCTTTTTTGGATGTAAAGGTAATCGTATTTGATTTTATGCTTGGGCTTCAAATCATAGAAGCTTCGAATCTGCGCGAGGCCTGTCAGCCCCGGTTTTACGGCCAGTCTCAATTCATGCAGCGCTTTGTGCCGTTTTACAAAGTGTGGCCGTTCCGGCCTGGGGCCGACCAGGCTCATATCACCTTGCAGTACGTTGATAAGTTGAGGAAGCTCATCCAGTCGTGTGGTGCGCAGAAACTTTCCGACTTTCGTAACACGAGGATCATCCCGGCTGGCCAGGACTGGGCCGACTTCCTTTTCCGCATCTTTGACCATTGTTCTGAATTTGTACAGCGTGAAAAGTTTACCGTCTTTACCGACTCTTTGCTGTTTATAAAAAACCGGGCCTGAAGACGAAATTTTGATGAACAGAGGAATCAGGATTGTTGCCGGCATAGAAAACAGCAGAATCAGAATACTGCCCAATATATCAAGGCTCCTCATCATGAATTCCTCTATGTCCCGCTTTTCTCCAATGAAGGTGCTGATAAAATGGACCGAATTGTCACCTTTGATTCTGCCGGACAGAAGCTCGGTATAAATCGAAGGATTAAAAACGACGTCAATTTTCAACTTTTGTACAAGGTAAATCAGGAGATTCAATATCCTGTCATCTTTGATATTCTCGCAAATAACAACTTCATCGACATCTTTGTATTTTGCCAGTTCACCTATTTCATCTGTTCCGATTTTTTCCACAATGGCCTTTCTTCCGACAACGTCATCTATGTCGTCGTTGCCGATAACGAGGACTTTCTTTTTTATCCTTTTTCCGGACTTGAGGATGTACTGGTTCAGCTTAAAAATAAGCAGAAGGTTGATGGAGAAGGAAAGAGCGAAAATAGTGGTTGGGAAGGCGCCCCATTTGATTCTGAATACGTAAACAAAAGCGATGCCCAATAAAGTTCCGAAGAGCAGTCCCAGGAAAATTCTTTTGAACAGGTCCCATGAGGATCTGAACCTGTTTTTATACACCCTGAAAGAAGACAACGCGGATATGTATATCAGCGTCACAAATACGAAACTCTTTTTGTAAGGTGTGAAGTTATACTCGGGAAACGGAAAGCCGTATCTGAATAAAAATGACAAAAGGAAGCCGAGATTAAGGAGGGCTGTATCAATCGAAATTAGAATGATCCGCAGTTTCATTATAGAATTCCGCTCGGTTTTCTAAAGAGTTGAGATATTTTTGTTATTGGTTTACGGACAAAGAACCAAGGTGACAAACGAATATCGTTCATCCGGAAAGATCTGATGATCTCCCGATTGCCTTGAATAATGCCTCGCAAAACGTTTGCCTTGCCGCCTGTGCCCATTTTTACGATAACTTTTGGCAGGTAGTCGATTTTTATCCGGTGTTTTTCGACCAGACGGAGCATAAGCTCAAAGTCTGCTGCTATTTGCATTTGGTCATTGAAGTACCCGAATCTCTCGAAAATTTCTTTCCGGCAAAAAAATGTCGGATGCGGAATCACCCAGCCATGGCAAAAGGCGCCTTTCTTATAGGTGCCCGGTTGCCAGTACCGTTTAACCTTCCCGGCCTCACGACAATCGACGTAAATCAGATCTCCGTACGCTGCATCCAGGCAATTGTTTTGTATGAATTCTACCATCCGGCTAACAGTCGTCCGATCTGCATACACGTCATCGCCGTTTAGAGTCGCAAGTATATCACCTGTTGACGACCTGAGCCCCTTGTTCATCGCATCATAAATACCGTTGTCCGGCTCAGATATAACTTTGGCTATCTTGTTTTTATATCTGTTTATAATATCAAGTGTACCGTCTGTGGAGCCGCCGTCCACAACAATATATTCAATGTCCTTATATTCCTGGCTCAGAACACTTTTAATAGTGTCTTCGATCGTTTCTGCAATATTGAAACAAACAGTTATTATTGAAACCTTCATTCTTCACCACAATATGGTTTTGAGTAATTCAATCGGTCTCACAAAAATGTAGAATGTCGAGTAGCTTACTGTCGTGACTTACTTTTTTCAATTGTTCGGCCTGAACGGTGGCATCAGGCTCGGAGGCGATAGCCATATCGAACTTTTT
Source organism: uncultured Pirellulales bacterium (assembly GCA_964530105.1). Lineage (GTDB taxonomy): Bacteria > Planctomycetota > Phycisphaerae > Sedimentisphaerales > Anaerobacaceae > JAFGPJ01. Next base: position 7,525 of record CAZHBL010000121.1, read on the forward strand.
AACAAAATCATCCCTATCATTGACGTCAAAATAAACAGCAAAGTCGCCGAGTGTTTCCTTGAATGGCGGTATATCGCTCGCTAAAACTTTGGAGTTGTTTGCGAGTGCTTCGAGCGCGATGTTGGGACAGGCTTCAACCTGTGATGATAATATTACCAACCTGGCAACTTTATAAAAGAACTTCATTTCCTGTATGCTCAAACTAACCTTAAAGATCGGCTCATAAGACCTGGTACTATATTGTTTCAATTGATTGAGATATTTCGTATCGGCTTCATCGCCGGCAAATATCACCTTGGTATTTGGGGGTAATTTAACAGCCTCCATATATTTCAACAGGGCATGAAATTTCTTGTATCTGTAATATGAGCCGGGAACAAAAATGATATAGTCTTCTTTTTCGAGATTGTCATATCTTTCGAGCTGGAAATCATTATCTTTATGCAGACTATTTATTATATGGTAGGCAACGAAAATGTCTTTCTCGTCTTTGGCGATGATTTTTTTTAAGAAATCCTTTACGTAATTAGAGACAGCAACAACTTTATCAGCTCTTCGCAGGGAATGTCTTAATGGGAAGTATTTGAGCAGAAGGTTCAATCTCATACTTAGCGGGACATCAATTTTCAGGAAGTTCGGTATGGCCATATTACGCATTGCCAGTATCGTTTTGACGCCGGGAACCTTGTAGGCGATATGTGTCGGAGCATAAACATAATCAGGCTTTACCTCCCGAACAATACGCCGCAAATGAAAAACCTGCCAAATATATGAAGTTGCACCATACGAATAATCCGAAGAGACAGCATAAATGCTGACGTTTTCCGGAATATGGACAGCGGCACTTTTTAATTGATTGTTGGCGACCATGTTAACTAAGAATGTAAACCGATAATCGTGCAATGAGGCGGTTTCACTCAATAGGTTCAACAGGTAGGTCATTTGCCCGCCTGATTTCGCATTAATTGTGTTAATCAATATATTTCTCATTCTTCAATACACTTGTTGGTATAGCGCGTCATAAGCCTGTGACATTCTCTTGACTGAAAAGCTCCCGGCATAAAGTTGTCCTTTTTGGGCTATTTCCTTTCGCAATGGTACCGATTGATACATCTGTCGAATACCTTCGAAAAGCGAACTTTGTGAACCGGCCTTCACCATCCAGACGTTCTCTTTGTGCTTGACCAGGTTATTTATTGCCGGGATATCGGTGGCGATACACGCAAGCCCGAGAAGCATTGCTTCAAACAGGACATTCGGCATTCCCTCGGCCGTGCTGGGCAGAACAAATAGATCTGCGTGCCTGGCCAGGCCCTGCCAATCCTTACGGTAGCCCAAAAAGCAAACGTGCTCCTGCATACCTGCCCGCTGTGTCTTCTGCTTTAAATGATCTGTTAAGTCCGTGCTGCCTTCTCCGCAAATCGCTAATGATACGTCAAGTCCATCTCTCCTGAGCGCGATGACAGAATCCAGCAAGATATCCAGCCTTTTCTGTGGAGCGATGCGCCCGGTATACCAAATTAGAAATGAGTTTGGTGCTTTTAGAGGCAAGTCTGACTTGGATGGTGTTTTGTGCTGACAGACAGTAATTGCATTGGGAATGACAATGCCTTTTTTTTTGGAGAAGAGTATTCGAAAAAAGTAGGGTTCCCTGTCCGGATTAAAATTTGCTACAATTCGGTCGGCCATGATGTGTTGTATATAGCTCGCGAGGTCTCGCAGACGGAGTTTTATGCTATTAACAGACCGCATCGATCTTCTGGCGGCACTTATTATGTATGCACCGGAGAACTTCCCAGCAAAGGCGGCGGGAATGGTCATAATCTCCGGCATCCAAAGCTGTAAGATGTCGGGTTGATAAGCTTTAATCCCTTTGTATATCCGAAACCACAATGAGGGAATATTCCATTTGCGACCCCTTGGGATTTGAAGCAAATCTATTCCTTCATCAAAAACATACTGGCCCGTTCCCTTATGCAGAAAGATAACAGAAACGTGATATCTGTTTGGATCTGTATTGTTTGCCAGGATTTGCAGTTGCCTTTCAGCGCCACCGCCCTCTAATGCGGCAATAACGTGCAAAATCCTTCTTTTCCTAACTTTCATTAATTGCTGCAATCCTCAAGCGTACCATCCCAATTAACAGGTAAGAATAAACAATAAGTCAATTCATTTGTTTATGGATTAAAAGCTTCTACGAACCCGGAACTTGGCTTTTTTGGAATGTCATTTTGTGAATTTGCCATCTATACGGGCTCCTTCCTAAATTTGACATGGGCTCACAAACCTCAAAGCTATGTATTCTGACATTTCCCATTTAAACGCTTAAAAAACATAATTCACTCTTTCTATATCAATAATTCAACCAAAATCCTTTTGAAATTTCAAGTTGTATATGAAGATTGAAATATTCCCGCCAATGTATTATATTGTCAGAATATCGAGGAATCAGAAAGACGAAGCAGCCTTGATGGGGCTGCTAATGTGAGTAGAATATGAATATGTTGATAAGATAAAAAGAAGAGTCAATGTCATCATAAATAGAAACTTGTAAACAAGACAACAGTTTAGGCAGATAGAATTATCTCTTCCTAACCTTAGTAATTACAGTGTTAGGAAAGAACAGTAAAAAGCCGTCGCCAGAGGGAATTTATCGTTGACGTTAGTCACCGGGCGGTGGAATATGATAATATCATTAACAATGTTTTGACATAGACTAGCCCAATAGTGGTGGAAATCGACAGAGAGATAGTTGCGCAAGTTGTGTCTTTACAGGAAGTTGCATCGAATTTTTCAATGTGACCGACGGGAACAGGGTTTATGAATAATTGGGCGTTTGAGTTTCTGGATGAGCCTATATCGTTCGATAAAATTTGCAAACAAGGGATAACCAAGTGGTATATCTTATGACAGAAAGATACGAAGACAGTGAAAAATGGGATTTAGTCATTGGGCCTAAGAGGGGATGGTTCGACTTAAAGCTTAAAGATATTTGGATTTACAGAGACCTGGTATTTCATTTCGTAAAGCGGGATTTCGTTACTTTTTACAAACAGACTATCTTGGGGCCGTTATGGTATATTATTCAGCCTCTATTAACGACGCTTGTATTTACGGTTATTTTCGGTAAAGTTGCGCGTATCTCAACAGATGGAGTTCCACGTTTTATTTTTTATCTTTCGGGAACAGTTGCATGGGGGTATTTTTCAAATTGCCTAAAAGAGACATCCGATACATTTATATCAAATTCCAATATTTTTGGCAAAGTGTATTTCCCGCGATTATCAGTGCCGCTATCAGTTGTCATTATCAATCTGGTGAAGTTTGGGATACAATTTCTGCTTTTCCTTGGTTTTTTTGTTTATTATTATTTTGGTAAGGTACCGATAAAACCAAATCTTTTTATCCTTTTGCTTCCAGTACTTCTACTTCAGATGGCGATATTGGGCTTGGGTACCGGTATACTCATATCCTCGATGACAACGAAATATCGAGATATGAAATTTTTAGTGGGATTTGGAATACAGCTTTGGATGTATGCAACCCCTGTTGTGTATCCGGTTTCCGTAGTACCGGAAAAATTTCGTTTTTTTTATATGCTTAATCCCGTAGCTTCGATTGTACAGACTTTTCGCCACGCTTTTCTCGGCACCGGCATGGTGAATGGCATTGATATTTTGATCAGTTGGGTAGTTACTATGCTCCTGCTTCTTTCAGGAATTATTCTTTTTAACCGGGTCGATAAGACTTTTATGGACACAGTTTAAG
>CAZHBL010000122.1:0-11227 GCA_964530105.1 uncultured Pirellulales bacterium
CACTTTGTTTTCATACAATATGGGCGAGGTTGCCATTCCATATTTGCTTTTCGGCATGTCGATTTTGCGCTGCCAGACCTCGTTTCCCATATGGTCGTAACAAATCAGCCCGTAGGTCCCGAAATAGACATAAACGTTTCTTTCGTCCGCGGCCGGCGTGGAAGATGCGGGATTATTCAGTGGATGAAACCTTACCTCTGTTTCGGCCTGGACAACCTGCCGCCATAGGATTTTACCGTCTTTGCGATCGATGGCTAATGTAATAAGTTCCTCTTTATTGGCTGGTTCACTGGCGGTAAGAAAAATGCGATTGTTCCAGATGACAGGAGACGAGTGTCCCGCAGGGATTGTGGTTTTCCATAGAACGTTCGATTCCGGACTGAAATGAATGGGAATGTGGCTTTCTTCTACAACTCCCTGTCCATTGGGGCCGCGAAATTGATTCCAGTAAATCTTTGCTTCCCGGCCGTTTGCTATCGGGCCGAACAAGAAGATAATGATTGTGTAGATACAGACATGTGCTGTTGAGTTGTGTTTATATCTGAATTGCAAGTGGTCTTCTTCTCCTTGTACTTGTGGAGGAACTATGAGAAGTTCCTTGCCCTCATTCCTATGCCCTCCATGACCGTTCCCTATTTATTGTGCCGGAGAGAATATCTTTTGCAATAAGGGCATCTTCTATAATTTGAAAATCGAACATCCCCACGCAGAGAAAATCAGCGCCGTTCTCGAATGCGAATTTGAAGCCGTCCCGAGGATGAATCGCTCCGGCGGCCAAAACCTTGTAAGCAATCCACGACTTTTCCATCGTCTTCATAAATTCGACGGTTTCTTCGGGGTGTTTGTCCCAATAGTTATCGACGCTGTAATTGTCGATAACGTCCTTGTTCTGGTCCGGCTTGCGTTTGGACCAGTAATTTGTGCTGTGATGGGTTTTCATGTAGAAATCGGTGTTTAAACCGGCTTTTTCACATGCCATTGGTGTGTCCAGGTTGTGCCCGCCGACACCGGCTATGATTCCGTTGTCTTTGATAAAATCGACAATTTTGCCAACTAAATCCGTCCTTTCATTTCGAATCCAGAGGTCTCCGATATTACCGATCAGAAAGGCCCCGGCAGCTCCGGCATCGATTGCCTTTTTAATGTCACCTGTAAGGTCGTCCGTATGGGCAACGCATTGAGCGATCCACTGTATTTGCCCGCCTCTTTCTTCGCGGTATTTTTTGAGAAGCTCCGCCGAGCCGGAGCCGGTTATAATCGTGTTGATTCCGTTCTCCTCACATATCTGGAGGGTCTCGATAATCTTTTCATCTGTGAAGTAATGCTTCAGCAGGGAAGAGACATACGTTAAATCTCTGCTGTGAGCGTATCCGCCGATAAGATTTCCGCCGCAGATTATTCGGCTGATTTTGACTTTTCCAATCCGACCTGCCGGCAGGCCTTTGACCGAGCCGGCCTGCGGATCGTTCGATTTGTTCATCGCCGCCAGCAGGGCCTTCTCTTCCAGGCTCAGAGCCGACGTGATCGCGGCGGTACCCATAACGGATTTTTTCAAAAAGTTTCTACGATTAAGGTCTTGTGACATTTTCTGGTCTCTCCGATATAACTTAATATGGTTGCAACTTATGTTCTATTCGGCCCCATGCTTTTCCAGCAGTTCAATCATCGCCTTGTTATTTTTCTGCTTGGCGAGTGTTAACGGAGTCATCCCCCTCTGATTTTTAATATTGACATCGGCGCCTTTGGCGATAAGCATCTCGGCAATCTCTACTTGGCCGGTAGAGGCCGCTATGTGGAGTGGTGCGCCGAGATTTGTGCCTATTGCATTAGCATCTACGCCGTCATCGAGCAGGAATTTAGCGATCTCCTTACAGTTCCGCAGAACGGCAAAGTGCAGGGTCGTTGTGCCATCCGTCATCTTTGCGTGAGTGTCGGCGCCTTTGGAGATAAGCAGTGCCGCTAATGCCTCATTGCCTTGCAGCAGGGCTATGTGCAGTAGCGACGCCCCGTTTTTGGCCTTTTTATTGACATCGGCGCCGGCGGCTATAAGTGAATTGATTTTGTCAATGTCACCTGCAGCCACGGCATTCTGCAGTAAAACATTCGGATCTCCGTCCAATTCGACAGCTTGCGTGGCAGTAGTTGTTTCGGTAGTATTGTTCTGAGCATCGGCCGATGCCGTTAAGGATTGCTCGGCGGGTCTGGTTGGTTTTATCGGTTCGGCCGGTTTGGTTGTTTGGCCCTTCGCCTCAACGCTGGTTTGTCGTGGCGGCTCAGGTTCTTTCTTTTTACACCCAACAGTCACAAGCACTAACGTCAAGACCATGCAAACAGGTCTTATGTGCCTCATTCGAGTCCACCTTTCTAAGAGCTCGTATCGTTACCATATAATAATTTCTATTACATTATTATACAACACCTTGAATCAAATTGCAACTTTAAGTGTAGTTATCAGGATAATCACTCTTTAACACCGTTTTCACGCATAAATACGGCAATTTCTTTATATCCTCTGTCTTCAGCAAGTGATATAGGAGTATTGCCGTCATTGTCTCTTATATGGGCTTTTGCGCCCCTTCCAATCAAAATTTCCACGACGTCTTTTCGCCCGAAAGATGCCGCCACGTGCAGTGGGGTAAGACCTTTGTTGTTCCTTGCTTCGATGTCGGCTCCGTCTGCGATAAGGGTCTTGGCGATATCCGGGTAGCCCCGCAGAGCGCTGACATGCAGGGGCGTTCTGCCGGATTGGTTTTTAGAGTTAACCTCGGCGCCGTTGGCGATTAGCAGTTCGACAACTTGTATATGCCCCGCAAATACCGCACGTTCCAGCGGTGTTTGGCCATGAGGGTCTCTGGCATCGACCTGTGCACCATTTGCTATGAGTGATTGAACCTGTTCGATATTACCTTGCTCGGCGGCATGATGCAGCGGTGTTACGGCCCCGGCCGGCCTTTTCCTGCACCCGACGGCAAGGAGCGTGAACACCAAAAACAAACCCAATAAATTTGTCTGCTTCATTTTGCCTTGCCTCACGCAATTAATGGTACTGAAATCGAGACAACACGTCAATAAAGCAGTATGAAAATCAGCCACATCAAAAAAGCGGCGGTTGCATTATGCTTACCGCCGCATAAAGAAATATCGAGTAATGTCCGATTCTACTGGCTTACCAGCGAAATCTCCGCCCAGTAACCGGCTTCGTTCATCCAGCCGGTCGGTTGATTTATCAGTTCGAGCTTCACCTGTTTTCCGGCAAAATCGGACAGGTCCACCTCGGTCTGCATCCAGCCGTCCGGGGCCGTTTCCTTGCTCACGGCCTTACGCGCGATTTCTTTGCCGTCGACAGCGACAATTAAATCCCAGTCACCCTCGGGATGATGTCCCACGGTCAGGCGCAGCGTGGTCTTCTTGCCTGCGGGGAGCTTTACCTGTCGTGAAAGCTGACAGCCGGTCCTGCGGTCGAGCGGATGGGTGACAAGCACGTTGCTCTTGCCCATCTCTTCTTGGCGCAGTCCCGGGTCCATATCGAATCCGCAGCTCTTGACCTTCCAGCCTGGAGCGAATTTCGAGACGGCCTCGGAAATATCTTTGCCCGCGATAGCGGTGATTTTCACCATCTCGGCTTCGGTGAACCTGCTGTTGGCAATAGGGCCCGGTTCCCAGCATTGTTCAAGCCTGCCGAGCCTGGGCTTTTTGACCGGGATAACGAATGTTTCTTTGCCGTTGCTGTCTTTTTCGATTCGCCCGCCGGCACGCACGACCGACTGACGGACGAGTTTTTCACACACGCTGACGAGAGTGGGGAAGTTATACGGCGTGTGGCTGAACTTGCCTTCCGGGTTCAGGGCAGATGTAAATTTCTCCGGAAGATTCTTAAAACCGATCGTCGTAAAGAAAATGCCGCCGGCGCTCGAAGGATTGCAGTCGGAGTCCTGGCCGCAGCGCGTCGCAATGATAATCGTTTTGTCCGGATCACCTTCGCCATAAAGCAGGCCCATTACGATGTAGGCCCCGTTGATTTTGGCATCGATATTGAAGTCGCCCTTATCGCATGAGAATCTGCGGTAGTCGGGATTATCCTGGTATTTGGCCTTGATGAGTTGCCATGTCTTTTGCCAATCATCGGGATTTTGCTTATGCCAGGCGAGCACATCGCGTATGCACTCGGCGTATTGGCTTTTCTCGGGGATACATTCGAGGCCCGCACGAACGATTTTTTCCATATCATTTTCGAAAAAGGCTTCCGCGTACATACCGCCTACGAACTGGCCGCCGTAGAGTCCATCGCCGTAGTTCATCAGCCGTCCGAAAGTCTCACCAAGCTCGATAGCCACGTTCGGCATACCCGGTGCAATCAGGCCGGCGTAATCCGCCTCGATTTGATAATCGATGTCGTCCGCGTGCCTGTTGAATTCCGGATGGCCAGAATCGGGAGGTGCGATACCACGGCGCAGAAGTGTTCTGCCTTCATTGTTGGCGTGCCAGAGCGGGTATCCGCTGTTGGCGAAGTCGATTCCGGCCTGGCGAATCGGAACTTCCATCCCATACAATTCAAGCGTTCGCAGGAATGTCATCTCGACGTAAATGTCATCCTGGTTAAACTGGTTAATCATCTCCGGCTTCCATGACGGCATCTTGTCCTGGGGTATGATCTCGCCTTTGTAGCGGAATTCTGTCGGCCCGCCCCAGCCGACGCCGGCCATTTGCCCGATCCAGCCGGCCTTCATCTTATCTGTGTAATCCTCAACGGCGATTCGGCGAACCGGCCCCTTTCCGAGTCCGTTCGTCCGGCAGCCGGATAAATACGCCAAACAGAGGCTTACTGCTACAATCAATAAAATTCTCGACAAATCCTTAACCATTGTATACCTCCTTAAGCTAACAGAAAATATGGTTGATTCATTTGAAGCTTTATAGCCCCTAAAGAATAAAAAAACAAGTTTTTTTGTTGTAGAAGCGGAAAAATCGACGTGTGATTATATTTTCAAGTGCGTGTTTGCAATGGTTTCAGTAATGGGTATAATGTCCGGTGGTCCTTGTCGGATTAATAAAATGAAGAACCTTAAATGGATTTTATTTATGCCGGAATGCAAAATGCGATTCGTAATACTGGCTTTAGCAGTCATGCTGTCAACTCTATCGACGGCCTTGGCGGGCACACGGCCCCTGGAGAAAGACGGAGACTTCAATGCCGTTTCTGCTGATGGCGAAGACAAATTCCTGGTTGCAGTGGCCGAAGCCAAGAATCTCGTCAATACCGGCCAAACGAAAGCTGCCGGCAAGGCCTACGATGCACTTAAGAAGGACTTTCCGGAAATTAAAAGGCCTGATTTCGATCTTTTCATCAAGGCTGAAATATTTTATTGCAAAGGGAAGTTTACAAAGGCCATCAGGAATTATGACAAGTTGCTGACCGAATATCCGAAAAGCGGATTTCGAGAAACTGCTTTGGACAGGGAGTTTGCTATAGCGAAGGCTTATTTGGCCGGCAAAAAAAAGACATTAATCGGTTTCATCAAGATCAAAGGATATGCCGAGGGTATCAGAATTATGGAAAAGATTACCGACAGGGTCGGTCTGGATACACAAATGGGGATAAAAGCATCTGTCGCTGTGGCTGAAAACTACGAAGAAAGGAAAAAATTCAACGAAGCATTTCTCAAATGGTGGGAGATATCATTGGAATGGGAAATGGGGCCGGTCGGCAGGGATGCACTCCTTGGTATGGCTCGTAACAAACATGCCGTGTATAATAAGCCTCCGGAGCATAAAAGGGCTTTTTATGACGCTTCATGCCTAAACTCGGCAAAAAGCTACTACGGAAGATTTAAATTACTATATCCTGAAGATGCCAGGGAAATCGGTGTAGATAAAATTCTTAGTGAGATTGACGAGCAATTAGCCTATAAACAACTTAGTATAGGCCGGTATTATCAAAGAGCCGGAAATAGACAATCCGCCAATCTTTATTATGATATGGTAATGAACAATTGGCCGGACAGTAAGGCGGCGGAAGAAGCAAAGGAGATGCTTGCCAAAAAGTAGGCTCTTGCAAGTTAGTGGTCAGGCACCTGCTGAAAATGAAGAAATTAAACCTTAGAAGTCATGTAGGGTGGGCCTTGGCCCACCGAACAAAGCATTTGGCATTCCTGAAGGCCTGGCAAGCCCCGCTCTACGCAGTTTTATGCTCTTATGCTCTCTGTCTGGGACTTTGTGGATGTGACGGAATGGCCGGATATTCCAATCAGTCATTGTTTCCGGAAGATGTTCGCAGCGTTTGTCTGGAAATGTTTGACAACCAGACCTTTCGACGAGGAGTTGAGTACGAACTTTCCGATGCCCTTGCCAAGCGTATTGAGGTTAATACGCCCTATAAGATAGTTTCCGATTCGGACCGTGCCGATTCCGTGATAAGCGGCCAGATAGTATCGATAGGCGAATTGACGCTCAGCATCGATCCCGAAATAGGCACAATTCTGGAAAAAGAAGTGGAACTGAGGGCGGTGGTTAATTGGAAAAATCTGAAGACGGGACAGTTGATGATGGATCACCTTAAAGTTAGTGCTTCGGCAAGTTATTCTAAATACCAGCAGCAGGATTTTAAGTATGCTTCAACTCTTGCAGCAAACAATCTGGCACGAAAAATCGTAGAACAGATGGAAAGGAAATGGTAAAATCGTGAACCGCATCACGAAGTGCCGAATATTAAATTATGGATGAATATCAAGACAAAAAACCTGGTTTGCCGCGTCGTGGTCTTTCAAACAGGCCGGGCATGAAGCCGCCCCTGCCGCGCTATAAGCGAGGACCGTTCAGTTATCTTATAATTGCCATCGCGATATTTATGGTAATGATGATGCTGCAACAGTGGCAGAGGATCGATAAGATAAGCCTGGATGAATTTAAGAAGCACCTTGAGCAAGGTGAAATTGAAAGTGTCATTGTAAAGGACACTGAGATAACAGGCCAATTTACCGAGGATTTTTTCAACAGCCAGAAAGGCAAGAGTAAAAAGTCTTTTGTTGTCAATTACACTCCCGAGGTGCACGGTAAGTGGCTTGGCGAGCTGCTGGATAAGAGCGGCGTCAAACAGGAGTCTGCGCCGCAGCGTATCTGGCTGATTATGCTGATGCAGTGGGTTCTGCCGCTGGTTTTATTGATCGGGTTTTTCTACTTTTTCTTCGCCCGGAATCTTCGCAGCGGGGCCGGCGGAATGCTGATGTCATTCGGTCGCAGCAAACATCGCCTGCAGGGAAAAGACAAGGCCAACGTGACATTTGCGGACGTGGCCGGCGTGGACGAAGCGAAGGAAGAAGTAGCGGAGATAATCGAATTTTTGAAAAATCCGAAAAAATTCCAGCGTCTTGGCGGCCGCATCCCCCGCGGAGTTCTGCTCGTCGGACCGCCCGGCTGCGGAAAAACATTGCTGGCCAAAGCCATTGCAGGTCAGGCGGATGTGCCGTTCTTCAGTATCTCGGGCAGCGATTTTGTCGAGATGTTCGTCGGAGTCGGGGCCTCTCGTGTGCGGGACTTGTTCAAGCAGGCGAAGGAAAACTCGCCCTGTATAATTTTCCTCGACGAAGTCGATGCGATCGGGCGAAAACGCGGCGCCGGTTTCGTCGGCGGCGGACATGACGAACGTGAACAAACGCTCAACGCGATCCTGGTGGAGATGGACGGATTCGATACGAACGACCAGGTGATTGTGATTGCGGCGACTAACCGCGCCGACATCCTGGACCATGCGCTGACGCGCCCGGGACGGTTTGACAGGCAAGTATTTGTACCGCTGCCGGACCTGAAAGGCCGGGTTGAGATATTGAGAGTCCACGCCAAGAAGGTCATGCTGGGACCCGACTCCAATCTTGAGAGACTGGCGCGCGGCACGCCTATGTTCAGCGGAGCGGACCTGGCGGCCATTATTAACGAAGCAGCCCTGGCTGCGACAATGGCCAACAAGGACAATATCGAGATGGCCGATCTGGAAGAAGCGCGGGACAAGGTCCGGTGGGGAAGAGCAAAAAAGAGCAGGATCATCGACCAGAAGGAAAAAGAAATTACCGCTTATCACGAGGCCGGCCATACGCTCGTGCAATCGCTGCTGAAAGACGCCGACCCGCTTCACAAGGTCAGCATTATTCCTCGTGGCCCTATGGGCGGGGCCACTTTTGCTCTGCCGGAAAAAGACAGGACTATATTTACGAAAACATATTGCATGGCACTTTTGCAGGTGTGCTTCGGAGGCCGGATTGCGGAAGAAATGTTCTGTGATGATTTATCCAGCGGTGCCCAGTCGGATATTCAGCAGGCGACGAATATTGCAAAGCAGATGGTTTTGACCTGGGGCATGAGTAAAGAGCTTGGCCCGATCAGCTACGGACCGGATTTGGGTATCAGGGATATTGTATACGCGATGCCGCCGGAGAAAGATTATTCGGAAAGAACGGCCGAGACGATCGACGGCGAGATAAAAAAGGTCACCGACGAGGCTTATGCAAAAGCAAAAGAATTAATAGAAGCAAACAAGGACAGGCTCGAGAACATAGCGAAGGCCCTGTTGAAATATGAAACCCTCGATTCCGACGAAGTGAAATTAATCCTGGAAGGCGGCCTGCTGGACAAGCCCACCGTCGCCGATTTGCTGGCTACCGAGCAAGCCAAAAGCCAGCAATCGAAACCCGAGCCCGAAGAAAAGCAAGAGCAGCCGACCGGCTAATATTATTCTTATTCCAATTGTTTCTGAGCTCTTATGCGGGAACTAATTACCGGGATATTGAAAGGTAAACTACGTGCAGGCATAATCTCGGCGGTCTGCGTGCTCGTGATTGCCTGCGGTCTCTGGGGCCAGAATTCGAGCGAACCGAATTCAGCCGCTGACGGCAGTGTCACAGCAGGCATCGAACTTGCAAGACACGAGCAGGAATTTTCTTCGGCCCGAATCGAGCCGGCACGAATGGGCCGGCAAAATGGCATAGCGGTTGTATTCGCTGGAACCGATGACCTTCACTACTATGCAAATCCGAAAACTGCGACTGCTCCCGGATTCGAGTTAAAAGTCGCGGCCAAGTCGGATCATTTCGATTTCGGCGCGGCTGTGTTCCCAAAATGGAAAATTTTCACGGATCCTTTAGGATCCAAAGTCGAAGTTTACGTCGGCGATTTTACCGTCTTTGTGCCAATCACATCTATTACAAAATCCACTGTTATTGTGCAAGAGGACATAGAAGTTTTGATTACAGGTCAGGCCTGCACAAGCAAGATTTGTCTGCTGCCGTTTGAGAAAACACTACAAATGAGGGTTGACTGGAACAGACATGATTCTTGGAAACAGATTAGTCTCCAGGCCCCCGGGGACACAGTCACGCCGGTTCAAGTAACTCAAGGGTCGGCCTATTCGACCTGGTTCGCTCTGGCCCTGGCATTTATTGCCGGGCTGGGGTTGAATATCATGCCGTGCGTCTGGCCGATCCTGCCCCTTATCATCATGCGAATCGTTGACCAGGCGAAATCAGGCCGGAGGCAATCGGTCATGATGGGGCTGGCCTTTTGTGTTGGGATATTGCTGTTCTTCGCATGCCTGGCCGGAGCCAATATCATTCTGCAGAGTTTCTACGACAGAAGCTTAAGCTGGGGCGACCATCTACGGAATCCAACCATCGTGACGGCCCTGGCCCTGCTGATGATTGTCATGGCCCTTTTCATGTTCGGCATTTTTACAATAACTGTCCCTTCTTCGATAGCGAGCAAATCCGGCTCTGGCAAAGGTTACGCCGGCTCGGTCGGCATGGGATTTTTAGCGGCGATACTGAGCACACCTTGCAGCTTCGGCATACTGACTGTCGCTTTCGTCTGGGCTCAGGGCCAGCCGCTGTTTCTCGGCACGCTGGCTATTATGGTAATCGGTCTCGGCATGGCCGCGCCTTACGCGATCCTGACCTCCATGCCGGGCTGGTCAAAACGCCTGCCGAGAGGCGGCCGCTGGATGGAGCTGTTCAAGCAGGCGCTCGGCTTTGTGCTGCTGGTTATTGCTGTCAAGCTCATCAAGGCGGCCCCGGCGGAAAACAGAATCAACCTGTTATATTTTGCGGTGGTGCTTAGTTTCTCTATCTGGATATGGGGCACATGGGTCACCTACGGCAGCAAACTCTCGCGCAAAATATTTATCCGGGGCATTGCCGTGCTCCTGGTCGTTTTGGCCTTTTGGTTCTTTTTCAGGCCGGAGCTTGTGGACTGGCAGGACTACGATTCCGCCTCGATCGAATCCGCAAAATCCGAACAAAGGCCGGTCCTGATTAAATTCACCGCCGACTGGTGCACCAATTGTGAAATTGTCGATAAGTTCGTATTCGAACGTAAAGACGTCGCAAAACTCATCGATAAAAAGGGTGTTCTGGCGATTAAGGGTGACACCACAAAGGCTAATCAGCCTGCGACACTCGATTTGCGGAATGTTTACAAGGAGCCGGGTGTACCTGTAATCATACTGTTTTTGCCCGGCGAAACCGAGCCGGTGCGCCTGCACGAACTGTTCTTCGCCGATGAATTAAAATCGCTGCTCGAAAAGTTGCCGGATAAGAATTAAACGCAAGTCATACCTAAGGAGAACTTTAAGAATTGGCTAAGCGAAAAAAGATCAAAGTGGATAAAAACGAGGCCGCACAGCGAGTCAAAAAAATCTGGCCGATATTGAAAAAGACATACCCGGATGCAAAGATTGCCCTTCGCTTTGTAAATCCGCTGGAGCTGCTTATTTCCACGATTCTCTCGGCTCAGTGTACGGATGTGCGGGTCAATATGGTAACAAAGGATTTGTTCAAAAAATACAAATCCGCCGCCGACTGGGTCGATGCCGATTTAAAAAATATCGAATCGGACATCCGCAGCACGGGTTTTTTCCGCAATAAGGCCATCAATATCAAGGGAGCATGCACAAGGATTGTTGAGCAGTACGGCGGCAAAGTCCCCGGCACGATGGATGAGCTTCTAACGCTTCCCGGCGTGGGGCGTAAAACGGCCAACTGCGTCCTCGGCGACGCTTTCGGCATCCCCGGAATTACCTGCGACACGCACGTGATTCGCCTGTCCCGCCGGCTGGGGCTCTCCGAAAACACCGATCCGGTTAAGTTGGAGTTCGATCTGGCCGAAATAGTCCCTAAAAAGAACTGGACTGCATTTAGTCATTTAGTGATTACCCATGGCCGAAATATTTGCAAAGCTCGCAAGCCAA
>CAZHBL010000123.1:0-11200 GCA_964530105.1 uncultured Pirellulales bacterium
GGCAAATGCTAATGTCCAAAGTGTTTGCATAAACCTTCTCATTGTTTTTTCCTTTAAGCCTATCATTCATAGATCACATATCTGCTTGGATTTCCCATTTGTCCTCATGGACATCGATGAATATAATGCGCCTGCCGGGCTGGCGAATCTCGGACCGCTTTTTTATGTAAATCCCCTTCAGAAGCCCTCCACCCCAAGCGTGGCCGTTCATGGCATCCACAATCGCGTAGATGGCCCATTCGCCCGGTATACCCGATGGACACTTGAAAATCGTAGGTAGGGAACAATAATCATATAAAGCGCCCCTTTCGAAGATCTTCCTGGCTTCACTTGAAGACACATGGCGTGGAGGTATCCACGCCCAGGGATTTTCGCCCCCTGCATCCCAACTGGCAGATCCATTCACGATTTTGCCGTCGTTGTCGTCTGCATACATGGTCTATGCAAGCTGGAGCTGCTTCAGGTTGCTCAAACAACAGGCGCGCTTGCCCTGCTCCCTGACCCTTTGCAGGGCCGGCATCAGGATCGCCATCAGGACTGCAATAATAGCGATCACAACCAGAAGCTCTATCAACGTGAAACCATTACGTCCACGCATAATAACACCTTTACTAATCTGCATCGGATAGGTATTACCTATTTTACTGAAACATTCCTACAAACTTCAAGTCTTGTCATAACATAACTTTATCTCATCTTCAATAATTATTGGCAGCTTCAGTACAGTGTCGGGCGATAAGTGCGACTTTATCGCCCGACACTGCGAGCGAGGCGAAACCGAGCACGGCAATCTCAGGTCAACACCAACTGCGGCCACATAGCTTATCAAGCCACCTGCCTTGCGGCCGAACACAATCCTTCTGAGCAACTGTTCCGACCGCGTTCAGTTCTTCCTTAATCGAGAACGGCAATCTTACAAACCCGAAATCTCCCGCTCAGACACACCATTGGATTTCGCCAGTTACGGAGTATAGGAAAGCGAAACCGCGTCGAAGCAGGACTGACCGCCGCTGGCTCCGCGACCGACGCCCAAGCGAATCGTCAAAGATTTGCCAATGTGGCCAGCGAGACTGGCAACGTCATACGTCCTGGAGAATTCCTGCCAGTCACCGCTCAATTCCGGATCCACCGATAAACTGGGCGTCAGTGCTACTCCGTCGGCCAACAGCTCGAGCACCACGGGAGTCGCAGGACCATCCGGGCCTCTGGCGAGCATGGAAAGCGTATAGGTGCCGTCCTCGACGTTACCCAGAGAGGCACCGGAGACGATCAGCCCGCCAGCCGGATTGCCCCAATCGCCGCCGTTGGCCAGATAGCAATAGGAACCTGCCACGCCGTTGGCCTGGATAGAACCCTGACGGTTCGGAAAGCTTGTGTCCCGTCCGTATGTACCTCCATTTTCGATCCACCCCTGGGCATCGGCCCCAATCCATCCGGGGATATCGACTCCGTCGCCGGTGGTGCCGTCGGAATAGGTTGCTATCCCATCATCTATCGGCGTATCTGGTCCTAATCCCTGCGTCCAGCCATCAGCGAGATCAGCGGTGATCGTATCCGAGCCTGGTTTGTAAATCTGTTCAAAATCACCGTTAGGCACGGTGATCGTAATGGCGATCGGAGAGACCGATTGTGGAGGATAGATGGCAATATCATCAATGTAGATCTTGCCCTTGCTACCGGCCTGCTGGGCATCAGGATCACCGATACGAATCGCCATGGTCTTAACCTGACTCAGATCGACGCCTTCGATACCACTCAGCGAGATCGCCCACTCCGTCCACATCGTGGATTGAACGGCGTTTTGTTCGGCCTTATTCTCTATTACCACGCTGTTGTTGCCTGCGTCTGTGATAACGACCGACAGCGTTTCTGCGGCATTCTGGCTTCGACCGCGATACCAGATTCCGAGCGTTTGACCGGACCAATCCGCTGCCGGAGCGAATGTACGGGATGTCTCCGAGTAGACTGCACGCACGCCCAAAGCGGTCTGGCCGCTGTTGTCGAAATTGAACGGCATGGCCTGAGCCCCGCTGTGTACGATATCTTGCTCGGCGTACGGCTCAAAGGCATTACCCACGGCAGCGCCTGTGCCGTTGCCAAGCGCCTCATCAACGCCGTCCAGCCATACTTCAAAGATAGAGACTGAGCCGGGATCGTTCGGGTCCTCTTTGTAACCTTCAAAGTCGTCGATCACTGAAATCGCTGTGACAAAGCTCCAAACCTGTCCTTGAACAAACTCACCGGTCTCGCCATTGAGTTCATCCACACGCCAGTAGATGATCTTGCCAGGCTCCTGTTGTCCTATATCCAAGGTCGTCTCACCAGCCTCGATACCTAAACCGAGTTCGGCGGCTTCGACTTCGTCAAAACTCTCACCCACCGTGACATAGTGCACGATAGCTCCCAAGCCGGCCTTCCAACTCAGTACCACATTCGGACCCATCACGCGTACACCATCGGCAGGCGATGGACCGTAGGCCGTTTCCGGAGCGACCGAGAAACTCCACATATCACCGGCAATCGTTTCATCTCCAACCGCATCTACGCGCCAATAATAGGTCGCGCCCGGAGTCAGGCTCGGGGCCAGCGGGGCATCCGGAGTACCTACCACCAGCGAGGCCTCCGCGGTCTCAACCGCCTCAACCGTACCCTGTGCCACGGCATCTTCATCATCGCTAATATAGACATTATTGGTAGTTGCCCCGGCGCCCGCGGTCCAGGTAAGCTCAACAAAGGTAGCCTCTATTATACCGCCGTCCTCGGGCAGAGGCCCGGTAGCTTTGGGATTTGGCGGCAGAAACATGCGGAGTTGTGGATAGCTTTGTCCTTCATCTATAGTCCATATATCCGCAAAATCCCAACCAACATAGGTTGATTCATGCATCATATCATCAGTTGTCCGTCCGCCTTCAGTGCTGCTTCCTGCCGAATCAAGGGCGGCGATACCACCTACTTCTACATTGAAGTAGATGCTGGTAAGAGTTCCTACTCCATTACCATGGAAACCACCTCCCAGGCCATCATCGCCAGCAACAGTAACGACTCCGGAATAGTAACAATTGGTTACCGGTCCGGCCACGTGGCCAATAAAGCCACCCTGATTAGCCCATCCGGGTTCACCAAAGGTCACATCCACAGTGGAGTAACAATTGGTGACTGAGCCGGAAGGACGCACCAGGCCACAGAATGATCCTATATTGCCGACGTCACCACCGGTGATTGATGTAACTGTTCCACCATCGGCAAAACAATTGTATACCTCGCCAAAACAATCACCAACTACGGCGGATGCATACCATCCAGAAGTAATATTACAATCAACGACACCCACGTTCTTGACCACACTGCCTGCCAATCCCTTGCCAATCAGACCACCGGCTCTGTTTATACGGTTGTTTGAGGTTAAGTTCTTGACTACGTGCCCATTGCCGTCAAACGTGCCGGCAAAACCTACGCTGCTTTCGCCCTCCAGACCGATGGACTGCCACTCAATTCCTGCCAGGTCAATGTCATTGACCAGGATGTAATTGCCCGCCCGGCTCGCCTCGTCAGCGTTGATGGCCTGGAGCTGCTCGGGCGTGGAAATCTCAATGGGTTGAGAAAACAGGCTGCATGGCAATAACACTATTGCCACAAATGCTAAGGCTAAAATCTTCATAATAAATCCTCCTATAAAAGTTAACATTACTTGTTTACTCACTTAGGCCCACAAGGGCATCTGTTAAAGTCTTCACATAAATCCTCCTACAAAGGGTTAACATTGTTTGTCTGTTAATTCAGGCCAACAAGGAAATCCGGATAGAGTCGGATGCCATCAATATATATCAAGCCTGTGCCCGGTGTGCTCTTATCTCCGATTCTTATAGTTAGTGTCTTCACACGGCTCAGGTCCACGCCCTGAGCGGCAATCTCGGCCAGATCGATCAACCACTCGGTCCATTCAGCAAAAGTTGTGGCATCAGGATTGTCCGGATGGTTGGCAATGCCGGTTTTGCCGGTCGTATCCTCGACCACTACATAGATTTTTTCGGGATCATTACCAATCGCAGGGTCATCAGAGGACACACGCCCATGAACTGCTATGCCAAGCGTGGTCACATTATGGAGGGTCCAGTTAGTAAGATCGTTCAGCGGCAAGGTTGCCTCAGAGTACCTGGTAGAACTGTTATCATAGGAAAGGGGTAGTGACTGACTGCCGTCATAAACAATCGTCTGTTCCATATAAGAAGGATCAGAAGGGGGTTGGGCAGGATCATAACCAACGAGCGCTCCGTTTGTCGTCGGCATTGTATAACCGTCCAACCACGTTCCAAATATTGTGTTGCTCTCGGGATCAGGCGGATCAATGTCATTGTAGGACTCGAAATCGTCCACGATCAAATAAGCAGCCACCGTGAAAAACCATACGTACCCTTCAGAGACACTGCCGTCGTTGTTGATCTCGTCGATGCGCCAATAGTATGTTTGGCCCATTTGCAAATCGTCCGGGGTATAATCAGTGCCACTCTGACGGCCACGATAAAGTCCTGTAGTATTCTCCGGAGTCGCATGGGCAACCAGATGGGCATCCGTACCAAGGTAAACATCGTGCTCGATCGCATTATCGCCGGACTTCCAGCTCAGCCTGGAAATCCCTTCGATGTCTCCAACTCGTCGGTGGGCAGGAATCGGATCCCAGGCGATTGCGGCATCGCGCCTCATCGCACTCTCTAATTCCTCCACAGACAGGGCACGCTTGTAGATTCTGACATTATACATCGCCCCGGCCCACCGTCCGCTGACAAGATCGCCACCAATATATAAAGCGTTTTCTCCCTGCTCGACAAGCGTTGTAGCCACCTGGATCTTGATTCCGTTGCGATAATAGGTCAGCGTGGTTCCATCTTTGGTGATGGCATGATGTGTCCATACACCATCTTGCAAGTCGGGGTAATCAAGACCCTTAACTGCGAAGTGGTCTATAACATACTCACCGGTATTCACGAAGTATTCGAACTTGGTCGGTGTAAACATAATGAATCGAGGATAACTCACACCCACGTCACGATTGCCCAGGATGGTCTCAAATTCGCCGGTCCCATCCCCTTCCTGCCTGGCCCAGAACGCCCAGGTAAAGCTGTCAATGGCGCCCAGGGCAGGGATTTTCCCTGCCTTCACCACGGCTCCGGTCTGATCGTTGCCGTTAAAGGTGAGGACCATCCCCTTGTCAGGGTCGTCCACCCAAACATTGCCGTCGTCGCCCAGACCTCCGTCAAGGTAAAGGATCTCTCCGTGGTTTTCGTGCCCGGACCAGTCAATTGCCGTGTTGCCGCTTCCTTCATCGAGCTTCCACCACCCCAGGAGATCCGGATCGAGAATGGGCAGCACAGGAAGGGTGCTGAATGTCCAGATGGCCCCCTTCCATTCGGCGCCTGTGGCCTTGGCCTCATCCACGCGCCAGTAGTATGTAGTGCCCCTTTGGAGTTCGCCGGGATCGAACGTCGTTGTGGTGCCAACGGTCTTTCCCTGATATTCGGGCGAACTCTTGTCCGCATTGGCCACCGCGTCTTTGTCGGTGCCAAAGTACACGTGATGGAAATCGCCATTTGCGCCCGCCCGCCAATTGAGTTCGACGTCCGTTAGCTTGTTCCTGGCCCAGTCAGCCGGATTGGGCGTGTTAGCGGTCATGGGTAGAACAGAGAACGACCAAAGATCACCTGTACAAATCGTGGTCTTTTCGGTCTCGACCACGTCCACGCGCCAGTAATAATCCTGGCCAGGTTCAAATCCCGCTGCGTGCACATACAGTTTCGACGCAAACGGTTTGTTGTCAGCAACCAGTTGGAGGTCTTCCGGATCGGTCCCTAAGTACACGTCGAAGTACCCAGCGGTGTGATCTGTTCCGGGAGACCACCTGAGTATGCGATCGGTGGGCTTTACGTCAATAGCTCCATCCGCAGGATTTGGGAAAATGGGCTTCAGACGAATCCAGGGCGAGAGATATGTGCCCAAGATGACTACGGGATCAGAGCCAATGCCGGGGCCGGCCCAGGCCACGGCCAGGTGGTCTCCGCCACCACCTTCCACGTGTCTGGCCTCGATATAGTACCGGTTGCCGGCTTCCAGATGAATTGCGCCGGACTTTTGCGATGGAAACTTGGTCCACTCCTGCGGGACTGTCCACTCAGGGACGTTGGCGATTCGTGTTGCGCCGTCGGGATCCTCGCTTTTGCTCAGCCATAGTTCACTGCCATCATCGCTGGCGATCCAGAAGAAATACGTGCCGGTCTGGGGTGGGTACAGGAAACCCCGAACGCGCGTTGAGTAGGTATCAGCCCAGTCGGTCTCGCCTTCCAGGCTGGTACGGTACTCCCACCTATCCGGCTGATGCGGCCACTTGTCGCTATTATAAAGAATGTCCAGGGTACCGCCTATTCCGTCCCAATACTCGAATAGGATCTCGCCTTTCTCTCCCAGAGCGCCAGCTGTACCGACAAGACAAAACAGCCCCCAAACGACTGTGAAATACACTGACTTCTTAAACATGATTAATCTCCTTCCTAATTGCCCTCAAACTGGGTATTCCTAATAGTGTATGATTTAATGTGGATACCCTCTTTATTTAATTCCTATAGCATACCGCAATGTATCAAATGGTGTTACTTCCTGTACAGAACCGTCGACGCAAACGGCGTTGCTTACGCCGCCGCATTGACTGCCGCTTCTCATGGCAGAGTAAATCTTACGCACGCCTGTCCTATGATACTCACCAAATGCGTCAGTATAAGGTGGAGGATCATCGGGATTGAAACCTTTTACCCATTCCAGGCTGGCACTACTGCTCCAGAATGTACATAAAGAATTGTCGTTAAATATATTCCCATTAATGCTGTTTCCGTTTTCATCGTTCATTTGCCAGATGCATTCTTCACCGGCAAAAAATGTTCGACTTGCATGTTTGACCATAGTGATTTTGGGAATGATGGGTTTGTCGGCGTTAAGCCACCAGTTGAAACTGTAAGTGGAGCCGAGCTTTCCACGTTCAGGCCATTTCTGGCGGTAAACGCTCTGGAATACCGGGCAGATATTACTTTTGACATTAGCATGTAAATATGGAATGTAGGCCCCATCCGGCTTGAGATTATATTCTGCCGGCACCGACGGATTCCACCCTCCAGCTAAACTTATCGCTTCATCCATAGTCTTTGAAGAATAAATCCCGGTGAACGATTCCGGCAAGCCCTCATCCCAGTCATCGGCGTACAATCGCATCACGAGACCATAGCTTTTCAGGTTTGATTTGCAGAAGATATTCCTGGCCTGCATACGAGATCTTTGCAAACCCGGCAATAAGATCGCCATCAACACCGCGATAATAGCGATTACGACCAACAGTTCTATAAGAGTGAAAGCCCTTTTTTTCATTGTTCTATCACCCTAAATTAAAGATCGTCCACCATCAACAAAATCCATATGGTCTTCTTCATCATCTTACTCCTTAAACAAAAATTGATAATACAATTGCTTACACAAAGCCAGTTCAGCCAATAAATCCCTGGCTAAGGATCTTTGCGCTCAAGTTCCAATGCAGGTTCGGCGAACATACTCCAACAGTATAAATTCTCCTGAGGTGTTGTTGTTATGAGTGTCAAAAAACGATCGCCGGGATTGAGCGGTATGTCAATCTGATCAGATTCAAAAGGATCTGTGCCCAGCTCTCGGGAATAGTTTATCCGTCCATCCACCAGCACCCAAAAGGTCACCTTCACCTGAGCGTAATCTTTTTCTTCTTGAATATCTGCTAACGTCTCTGAGATACCACAGTGGGCCCGGAAGCGAGAAATCAAAATGTTCGACATGCTCGCACGGATGCTATCCAGATCAAAGGTGATTCCTATGTTGGCATGGGCGCCAATTGAGGGGTGCTCTGGTGTTTCATAGCGGTGTCCCGCCAAGCGTCCTGTATGAACATACTGATCGTCAAACACAGCCCCGCATACAATCCCATCATAGTATGTCCCGTCAGTGTCCGGGCAATCCTGGAACAACAGACCGGTAGAGGTAATAGTGGTTGATTGTTCACTACCGTCAGGAACAAAGATCCCGTCAATAAACGGAAACAACTCAGTACCGATAAATCCTGATCCGACCCTAGCCGTTGGTTGGCGACGGAGGATAGTCGCCCTGAATGAAAAGCTGGTATTATTCTTCGTAGGATCCAACGCCCGACCTTGTACGCCCGTTCCAAAACCATTACCTCCTCCCACGACATCAGCCAAATCCAGACGCTTTCCCGGTATACTGAAACAACTGCCAGCCTTGGGCATATGACGTACGAATAGATTAGGACGATCATCCAGTGATTTAAGCCCGATGCGGCCAGCTTGATCTACATGCGCAGCTTGCCCTTCTGTAGCAACTTGGGAGGAGGTCGCATCGCCCACGCCCACGTTACCTTTGAACACATGAACCTCAGTACCATCTGTCTGTCCAGTTGACAATCCAAACTCGGTACCATAATCGACAACCGTTGCCCAGGGGGTTTGCACTCTAAAGCCGACAGCCTGAGAGGGAACATTAGCCGTCATTGATCCATTTTCCAGGGCCATTTTATTAGAGGACTGCAGCTCGAACGTACAGGGCGCCTGGATAAGCACCTGGGTGCCCTGCTTGAAGGTCAGTTGAGCATAACCCTGTTCGAGTGTCATTGAGCCACGACGTAACTGAGGTTCTTGTGGAGGAACACGCCACACGGCGTAGGAGGAGTCGTCTAATGCGGCCACCACCCGATGAGTAAGCCAATAGTGAATCCCACCTAATATGACAAGGACAAAAACACCACAAATGGCTGTCCTTACGCCAATATTGACAACCCGTTTCAGCAGGATATCTAATTTCGTTGCCCAAGCCTGGCAGGCAGCATAGAGATTGAAAGAAGCCCTTGGGAGTGAAGACTGTGACCTGTTCAATTCTTCCTGCTCAGCCAAAAAAGCATGTAATTGTTGCTCTGCCCGTGCCTTGATTTTATGCACTTTATCGGCATCCGGCTTTTCTGGTTTCATAATGGATTCCGTGGAGACCCGATCCGTGTCCGAGAAATCCTTGTTGGTTCTGGCGTCCCCCGAGGTGGGGACAACAAACCGTTCAATTGACTCCTTAAGATCTTCTTCCAGGAACTCATTACGAATAAAGCTATTGAGAAGGCCATAGCGTGCGAACAGCCGGGCGAAATCGGTATCTTCCAGAAGTCTGGAGCGCATCTCATTGGCCTGCTCAGGGGTCAATCGCTCATCCATATACAGGTGTATTAGTTTTACAGGATCCGTCATGTTACTTTCCAAGGAACGCCCGTTTTCTTTTGCACACAGTTCGCCAGCGCTTCACGCACGCGGCACAGTATAATGTAAACAGCATTGCTCGATAGGCCAAGTCGCTGGGAAATATCCCGAATTTCCATTTCCCGGAAATAGCGGAGCTTCAGGACATGCCTGGGCCGATCGTTGAGTAACTCGATACACGTATGCAACGCCTTTTTGATGCCTTCCGATTCATCATGAATGACGTGATAAGCACGTTCAATCCTCTGCAGAACCTTCTCGTCAAAAATGATCTGTTCTCGCCCCTTGGAGCGAAAATGATTCACCACCTCGTACCGGGCAATCCTGAGAATCCAGGGGAGCACCTCTCGGGATGGATCAAGACGATCATATTTCTCCGCAAAAATCACCGCAATATTTTGAATAACATCCTTCGGAATCATGATAATTCAGGATTATCGAACGGACATAGGCAGAGACCGCGGGCAAGATCTGCATCCACAAGGCAGCAGGCTTGCGTGGTCCTTTTGGGTTTTCCGATTTTTTCTGTTCCATTTCAATAGAATAACCGAGAAGAGAGCCAAATTCTTTCATGGTTTTATCGAGATTATATAAAAAACATTCGTAAGGGGCACTTTTTAATAAAAGTCGAAATCAATTTCTTAACCGAAATGACTTTTATACAAACCCATCCTCCTTCAGATATACGTTATCGGAGGAGATTTCGGGCCACCGGATGCGGACGTGGAGGAGTATGACCCCGCGACAGACACCTGGACAACAAGAGCAGACATGCCGACCCCGAGAGGCGCTCTGTCCACCACGGCGCTGAACAACAAGATTTATGTCATTGGAGGAACGGTAACGCTTTTTAATGATGTGCTTTCGACCGTAGAAGAGTACATCCCCAATCTGCTCGTGGTGGACTTCAACGGCGACGGGATTGAGGACATCAAGGACCTGCTAAGACTCATTAAATCCTGGGGACAAGATGATCCGCTGTGTGACATAGCTCCGTTGCCTTCCGGCGATGGAATTGTGGACGCTTTAGACCTGGAGCTTTTAATGAGCTACTGGGGACAATATGTTGACGATCCCTTGCTGATATCACTCTGGACTCTGGACGAGGCCGAGGGAATGATCGCCTATGATAACGCCGGTGTTAACGATGCCTATCTTATCGGTGACCCGGTTTGGCAGCCAGACACCGGCAAGGTCGGTGGCGCACTAATGTTTGACGGTGTTGATGATTATGCTTTCGCTCCGCTTAGTCTGAGTCCTGCCGACGGTCCATTCAGCGTCTTCGTCTGGGTCAAAGGCGGGGCACCGGGACAGATAGTGCTTTCTCAGTCTAACGGTGCCAACTGGCTGGGGGCAGATACAGATTTGGGCTGTGTGATGACTGAGCTAATACCTCCCGCTGTCGGCCGGTTTGTTCCACAGCCTCTGAAATCCGAATCCGTCATCGCCGATGGTCAATGGCACCGCATCGGTTTTGTCTGGGACGGGGTAAACAGGATGCTCTACGTAGACGACATACTGGTAGCTCAGGACACGCAAGAAAGATTAGCCAATTCTTCAGGAGTCCTAAACATCGGTTGCGGAAGTAATCTTACAGCAGCAACCTTCTGGTCAGGCCTGATCGACGATGTCCGTATTTACAACCGAGCCGTGAGTCCTTAGTCACGGTGTTCTGCAGAAATAGGCTAAAGGGCTGGCAGCTTGAAAAAGTTGTTGGCCCTTTATTAGTTTAGCAAAGTCCACCTATGAAAAGCTCAAAGTCAAATAGTATATTCTCCGTTGCCGCAAAAATTTTTCTTTGAGGCATCCACCTTACGATCTTTCAACCACGTTTCGTTGCTCATCTGAACAGCCCTTCGACTTCACGATGCATTATAATGGAC
>CAZHBL010000124.1:0-5880 GCA_964530105.1 uncultured Pirellulales bacterium
TCGGCCGACAGTATAGCAGCGATACCTTTGTCGTCTACCATATCGGTCAGGCCGTCAGTGCAGAGCAGGATGCGGTCGCCCTTTTTCAGAGCGAAGGAATGGACATGAGAGTGTGCTTTTTCTTCCATGCCGACATAGCGGGTTATCTGGCCCCGAGCTTCATGATTGACTGCCTCTTCCGGCTCGATATGGCCCTTTTCGATGAGTTCGGATACGACCGAGTGGTCACGGGTGAGCTGGGCCATTCGATCTTTGCGCAGTCTATAGGCCCTGCTGTCGCCGATGTTGGCAACGAAGCAGCGGCCCTTTCTCAGCAGGACAATGACAAGCGTGGCGCCCATATCCCTGAAACCGCTTTCGCTGGTTCCTTCCATCTGCAATTGTTTGCTCTGTTCGGCAATCAATTTTTTGAGCAAAGACCTTACAGTCCGCGGGGTGCCGACCTTCAGCCTGTCGAGGGCGTTTTCGATCATCACGGGCAGATCCTCGGCGACGATTCCGGATGCGAGGGCGCCGCCCCGGTGGCCCCCCATACCATCGGATACGAGGAACAGTGCCGGCTCGGGATCGGCGAAGAATCTGTCCTGGTTTTCCTGACGTTCCATTCCGACATGCGTCTCAGCGCCCCAGCGGAAATGAGCGGGCGGGCTGACAACGAGTATCTGTTCCATCATCTCGTCCATTTGTCACTCCTTTTGTTCAATGAATCAGACAAGTCTCTGCTTACACCAGGGGCAATAATTCCAGAAGGCCGAATCGACCGACCAGCCGCATCGCGTGCATACTTCCGGGAAGGGCCGAACCTGCCAGGGCCGGTGAATCTTCCGGCGGCACCAGGGACAATAACGCATGAAACGCATGAGTTTTCCACCGCAGTGTTTACAGAGGCTGTGGTATCGCGTGCCGGTCGTGTGTGTTTCGGCAGGCGAAGCGAAACCCGGCCCGAAACACCACGAACAGAATCGCCACTCGGGCAGAACGCCCCGGTAACATCGCGTGCAAACGTGGCTGAACGGAGTATTCGTATCGAAACGATTGTGATCGCTACCGCACCATGGACATATCACCATGCTCTCGGCGATCGGCTCACTGCAATCGACACACCGGAAAACGACGGGAACCACCGACGCATAGCGTTTAATGAATGCCGCCCGGCGCATCTTCTGCCAGTCGAGTTTTTTTCGACTGGTCGATCTCAGGAAGGAAGCGAGCTTGAGTTTCCTCGGCGCAGCCTGTAGCAGGGCCGAGCGCATCTTCTCGGCGTTTCCGAAACGCTTATCGGGATCCACTGCCAGGGCCTGCTTGAGAAATCCGACGAATGCCAGGCTGGTCTTGTCCCGTAGGCGCTTACAGCCCTTTGGCGGCCAGCGAAAAGGCCATCTCGGCAGCACGCCGGTGATGTACTCGTACAAGATAAGCCCGAGAGCAAAACAATCGCTGCGGTAGGTAGGCCGGCCGTACGCCTGCTCCGGAGCGACATATCCGGGCGTTCCGAAGTCGTCGACGGTTGCCATTCGACCTTGCAGCTTCAGCCCGATCCCGAAATCGCCAAGTGCGGCCCGGCCGTTCGGAAACAGGAAAATGTTGCCGGGAGTTACGTCGCAGTGAACCATCCGCTTGCGGTGGGCGTAGGCAAGGCCGTCAAGGACCTGGGCGGCGATCGAGATGATTCTGCGGATGCTCATCGGCCTCGAGCAGTCATCAAGCGTTCCGACGGACAGCTCTGTCGCCAGGACTGCCTGGCCGCCGATAATATCGGCATTCTTAACCGGCATAATGTGTGGGTGGCGCAGTTGTGCGACCAGGCGGATTTCACGAAGCAGGGCCTGGTTGTCACGCTTGCCGTGTACGTCGGCCAGCGGTATCTTCAGAGCCACCCAGATACTCTCGATGGTATCCCTGGCCTTCCAGACCTCGCAGCTACCGCCTTCGCCAAGGTATTTTGCCAGCCGGTACTTGCCGAGTCTCTGGCCGGTTTTAAGGTCAAGACTCGACGGGCGAGTCGTCTTGCTTTTATTTGTATTAGTTGACTGAAACATATTTTTTACAAGGTAATCTCAATGTATACCGTCCTCGCACATATAATAACAGAAATTCTCGAAATCAATTTCAAGAAAATTGCTGATTAAGTCAATAAAATTTTCAGGACATACGAATTAAACGGTCAAAAATCTTTGTTTGCAACATTTAAAGAATGGAAGGTAAATATGCCTTGACGAAACGAGGGAAAATCAATAAATTAAGCGACTTACTCAAGCGGTGTTTTTTCAAGGATAGTTTCCATGGAAGAGGCTATTGCAAAAGCTGGTGCATTAATTGAGGCGATGGAATACATAAGGCGGTTCCACGGGCGGATCGTTGTTGTCAAGCTCGGCGGAAGCGTGCTGGACGATACGTCTCTGCAAAAAGAACTGCTGACCGATATCGCCTTTATGGCAACAGTCGGTATGCGGCCGATAATCGTTCACGGCGGCGGCAAAGCTATTACCAGGGCGATGAACGAAGCGGGCTTAGAGCCGGTCTGGGTGCAGGGCCGAAGATATACCGACGAGCGCACGCTGACCATTGCCGAGCATACGCTCGTACACAAAATCAATACGCCGATTTGTGAAACACTGACCGAATTGGGATGTGAGCCGATGGGACTGCATTCGCTCGGCAGTTGCGCCCTGTTTGCCGAGACACTGCGTCTGGCCGGCGAAAACGGGCGAAAAATCGACGTCGGACTGGTGGGACAAGTCACGAATGTGAACAGACAACTGCTCAAGAAATTATGCGCCGACGGAACCATACCCGTAATCGCCTCAGTCGCCAAAGATAAGGCCGGGGGCAAGCTAAACGTTAACGCCGACAGTGCCGCGGGCAAGGTTGCAGCCGAAGTTATTGCTGAAAAGCTCGTTGTCGTCAGCGATACTCACGGGATACGAACCGACATCAACGACCCTGAAAGTTGGGTATCGAGCCTGAATGAAGAGCAGATTAAGGAGATGATCGACGCCGGCATTATCACCGATGCGATGTTCCCAAAGGTCGAGGCTTGTATAACGGCACTCGACGCGGGAGTCAGCAAGGCGCATATTATCGACGGCAGGATTCCCCACTCGCTGCTGCTCGAAATCTATACTAACAAGGGAATCGGAACACAAATAATTAAAAGTGCCTAAAAGTTGAAGTGACTAAAGTGCCTAAAGTATTGAATTGACCTTATCGCATTTTACAAACTTTAGTTCACTTTAGCTCACTTTAAGCACTGAAAAGGAAAAGAATTATGACTACACAGGAGACAATTGAATTGTTCGACAAGTATGTTATCGCCAATTATGGCCGTCTGCCGCGGGTAATCACCAAAGGCGAGGGCTGTTACCTTTATGACGCCGACGGCAATAAGATACTGGACATGTTCCCCGGCTGGGCCGTCAGTGGTTTAGGCCACTGCCATCCCAGGGTCGTCGAGGCCCTGCGCAAGCAGGCCGGCGAGCTTTTGCATATCGATAATACTTTTTATTCCGAGCCGCAGGGCATGCTGGCAAAATTACTGAGCGAGCGGGCATTCGGCGGCAAATGCTTCTTCTGCAACAGCGGCGCCGAGGCCAACGAGGCGGCGTTGAAACTGGCACGCCTGCACACGGCACAGGAAAAGTATAAATTCATCACCGCCGAGGGCAGCTTTCACGGCCGAACCTTCGCCACGGTAACTGCGACGGCCCAGCCGAAATATCACGAGGGCTTTCTGCCGTTGCTGCCGGGTTTCGCTTATGTGCCGTTCAATGACGTGGCGGCGCTCGAATCGGCATTCAGCGACGAGGTGGCGGCGGTCATGGTAGAGCCGATCCAGGGCGAGGGCGGAATCAACGTCGCTACAGTCGAATATCTCGAGGCGATTCGCCGGCTCTGCGATGAAAACGGGGCCGTGATGATTTTAGACGAGGTCCAGACTGGAATCGGCCGGACCGGCAAATGGTTCGGATACCAGCATTTCGACGTCGAACCGGACATCATTACGATGGCCAAAGCCCTCGGGGGCGGCGTTGCAATTGGGGCGATGATGGCCAGGGAAGAAATAGCAGCTTCGCTGGTGCCCGGCAAACATGCTTCGACGTTCGGCGGAAACTGCCTGGCCTGCGCTGCAGGCATCGCGGTAATTGAGGCGATTGAAGAAGACAAGCTGCTGGAAAACGCCGCTGAGCTGGGCCAATACACTAAAGCCAGGCTCGAACAGTTGAAACAGAAACATTTCATTATAGACAGCGTTCGCGGCATCGGTCTTATGATCGGCATTCAGTTAACCAGCCCGGGCAGTAATATCGTCGATAAATGCTTAGAGAAAGGTTTGCGAATCAACTGCACCAGTGGCACAGTTCTGCGGTTCATGCCGGCGATGATTACCACGAAGGAACAAATCGACCAGGCAATTGAGATTCTTGACGGCGTTATGAGTGATTTAGCTTAGGTGATGCTTTAGCCACGGAGTATAACAATTTTATTTTAAGCCACAGAGAGCACAGAGGACACAGAGATAAAAAAATAAAATGCAAGACAAATTAACAGAGAAAATAATCGGAGCGGCCATAGAAGTCCATCGAGAACTTGGCCCTGGACTTCTTGAGTCGATTTATGAAGAAGCACTATGCTATGAATTTGACTTGCAGAGCATAAAATATAAAAGACAAGTGCCCGCTGATATAATTTACAAAGGCAAGGTTATTAAAGGCCAAAAAATAGATCTTCTTGTTGAGGATGAAGTTGTAGTAGAAATAAAATCGCTGTCCAAAATGCCGGAAGTTGCGCTGGCCCAGACACTCTCGTATTTGAAAGCAACAAATCTTAAACGAGGATTGATAGTGAACTTTGGTGAAAAGAGACTGATTGATGGCATCAAACGTGTCGCTCTTTGATAGCCACAGAGGCTTTGATTTTTTAAGCCACAGAGGGCACAGAGGACACAGAGAATGAAGTTCATATTTAGCAAAGACAATATCGATAAAAGGGCACAGAAATATGAAGAATGTTACGGCTCTCAAAATAAAGACACCGAGGAAAGGATTAAATACCTTTTGAAAAGACAGAGGTATCTAACCCGGAAGAATCTTTGGAGTATTATGGATTGGAAGGCGCTGAGAATAAGAAATTATGCTAATGAAAATACTCTCTCGATGATTAAGAGAAAAACTCGAGAATCCTTTGAGACGGAAGATGAGAAAATTCGTATAGAATCATTATTAGGACAAAAAGGGGGCTTAAGGGGAGTTGGATATCCGGTTGCTTCAACTATTTTACATTTTGCGTTTCCAGACATGTACCCTATAATGGACTTCAGAGTCATACGCTCTTTAGGGTGGAATAAGCCTTCATCGTATAAATTTAATTCCTGGGATAATTATTGCAAAAGAGTAAGATTTTTATCAAAGAAATATGGTCTTTCTATAAGGACGATAGAAAAATCACTTTGGAAGTTTGACAAAGAACAAAATTCGCGGTTCAACAAGTGCATCTGATGTAATAAGCTATGTAATTTGTTTTAAAGAATGTATTTAAAATTGTATTCTCTGTGACCTCTGTGCCCTCTGTGGCTAAACAAAAAACATACTCTGTGGCCAGGGATAAAGACAGAGACTATACTTGGAGTGAAGAACAAATGAAAGATTTTCTTTCCATTAATAATTATCCTACGGAACTTCTAAAAGAATTACTGCGGATGAGTGCCCGGCTAAAGAGTCTATACACTGTCGGAGGCAAGGATTTATGCCTTGCCGGCAAGACGCTTGCCATGCTGTTCGAAAAGCCGAGCCTGCGAACGCGAATCAGTTTCCAGGTCGCGATGACGGACCTGGGCGGAAGTCCGATCTACGTCAAACCGGAAGACATCGGCGGCATCGGCAA
>CAZHBL010000124.1:5890-11170 GCA_964530105.1 uncultured Pirellulales bacterium
GCAAGCGCGAGCCGGTCAAAGATATCGCAAGAGTTCTCAGCCGGTACGTCGATGGGATTATGGCGCGAACCTTCGAGCACAGCACCGTCACCGAACTGGCACAATATGCAAAGGTGCCCGTCATTAACGCCCTGACGGACTGGCTGCATCCCTGCCAGGCGATGGCCGACGTGCTTACCATCCAGGAGCATTGCAAGGACTACGAGGGCGTGAAGATTGCGTTTATCGGTGACGGCAACAATGTCGCTCGTTCTTTGGCTCATGCCTGCTCGAAGCTGCATATGAAAATGGTGGTTGCATCGCCGGCCGGTTACGAACTTGACGCCGAGACAATCGAAAATGTAAATCAAATATCGGCCGGCTGTGTCCGGCAGACGAACGACCCAGGCGCCGCTGTTCTCGATGCCGACGTAATTTATACCGATACATGGGTCAGCATGGGCCAGGAGGCGGAAAAGCAAAAGCGCCAGGCGGATTTTGCGGGTTTCCAGGTCAACGCCGAACTGGTAAAATCCGCGCCGGACAACGTCAAGATTATGCACTGCCTGCCGGCTTATCGAGGCATGGAAATCACCGACGAAGTCGCCGAATCGCCCAACTCGATTATATTCGACCAGGCCGAAAACCGCCTGCACTTCCAGAGGGCGCTGCTGAAAAAACTTATGAGCTAAGAATGACGTATCACAAAATAATTATTGGTGATTCAAGGAATATGATGGAGGTGGCTGATGAGTCGGCCCATCTTATTATTACATCTCCTCCATATTGGCAGCTCAAGGATTATGGAAACGGCAGTCAAATAGGCTTTGATGACAGTTATGAAGATTACATTAATAGTCTTAATATAGTCTGGAACCAATGCCACAGGGTCTTGAAAAAAGGCTGTCGTTTATGCGTTAATATCGGCGATCAGTTTGCACGATCCGTTTATTATGGAAGATACAAGGTTATTCCTATCAGAACTGAGATCATAAAGTTCTGCGAAACCATAGGCTTCGATTACATGGGAGCGATTATCTGGCAAAAGGTTACGACCTGCAATACCACTGGCGGGGCAACTATAATGGGATCATTTCCCTTCCCCAGAAATGGAATTCTTAAGATCGATTATGAATTTATTCTGATTTTGAAAAAACACGGTGCCACACCCAGAGTCGGCAAAGAAATAAAAGAACAATCGAGAATGACTATCGAAGAATGGAACCAATTTTTTGCCGGTCACTGGAATATCCCGGGTGAAAAGCAAGATAAGCACCTGGCGATGTTTCCTGAAGAAGTACCCAGACGTCTAATCAAGATGTTCAGTTTCGTAAATGATACGGTGCTTGATCCTTTTCTTGGCAGCGGCACAACTTCTCTGGCAGCCAAAAAACTCAATAGAAATTCCATTGGATATGAGATAAATCCGGAATTCCTGCCGTTGATAAAGGAGAAGTTAGGTATACGTCAGAAGATGATGTTTGAAGAAGCTGAATTTGAAATAGTTCGGCAGAATAATGCACATGTTGCCTATAAAGAAACGGTCATGCAATTGCCTTATGTTTTCAAAGATCCGGTCGAATTCGACAAGAAAATCGATCCGAGAAAACTACAGTTCGGCTCGAAGATTAGTAATCACACTCCAAGGAAACAAGAATATTACAGTGTGAAAGATGTCATTTCACCAGAGCGTTTGGTTATAGGAGATGGGCTGAATGTGAGGTTGCTTGGCATTAAGGAAAAGCCCGAAACGAGCAGCCAAGCAGTTCAATTTCTAAGAGATAAGACGCGCGGACAAAAAGTTTTTATTAAGTTTGACGATGTAAAACACGATTGTGACAACAATTTACTCTGCTATTTATATTTGCAGAACAAGACATTTATAAACGCCCACTTGATAAAACAAGGTTTGGTTGATGTGGATACATCACTGGAGTTTAAATTTAAACGAAAATTTTTGTCTATAGTGGAGAGAATCAATGGCAAAGGAATGGATCCTAAACAGTGCCATGAATCGCTTCCAATTGAACTTTAAACGTAATGTTGGTGCGGTTTCAGACGAAATAAGAAAATGTACTCCAAAAACATTAGAAGATTGGAAAGAATACTATTTCTCCAATGTTAGGTCTAAAGAACATATTGAGGATTTAGGAAGAAAGCTGTATGTTAAAGTTACTGAGGTAATTTCAGCGGAAGTCGATGAAGTAACAGAATGCGATTGTATTGAGTATATGTTTAACATGGTTATAAACAGGACGTTTGACGGATACATGACCGAGATAAAAACGATTTATGGACAATTGCAGAAGATATTTGAGATCAAGATAGAACCAGCTCCGGATGAATGGGATCGTTTATACAATGTTGATTTCTTTATTAAGATAAAAGATAAATACGTTGGACTTCAGATAAAACCTGCTAGTGGTGTTTCACATATCCCGCAGATATTCAAAGAACAAAAAATACAGCGAAATACACATAATGAATTTGAAAAGAAGCATGGGGGTAAAGTTTTTTACATTATTTCTATCAAGGACGGTAACAAGAAGATAATACACAACACCGAAGTAATCGAAGAGATTAGAAAAGAAATTGAGCGGCTGCAAATTTGAGGATCATAGTTGCAGGACATCTCTTGGGCCGGTATAATAATCGAGGCGACAATAAGAAATTCTTTTGCCGGGGATTGATGGGAAATGGGTAAAGACAAGCTAACAGAAACGAATCCGCTTGAGACGGTCGAGCCGATAGGCAAGCGCGTGCTGATTCGCAAGGACGAGGACAAGAAACAGACCAAGGGCGGCATCCAGCTTCCGGACAATATCGAAATTCCCACAATCACCGGCCGAATCATCACAATATCCGCCGAGATCGAACGCTCGCCGGACATACCGCTAAGACAATACGACAAGGTGCTTTTCAATCCCAAAGGCGCCATCCCCGTAGATTTCGAGGGTGACAATCGCCTGTTCGTGGTGGAGATCGAGAACGTAGTCGCGGTCTTCAGAAAATCGTAAAATCGCTTTATGATATAAAATAATAGAAATTCAAATTATAGGAGAATTTCATGGCAGAGGAAACACAGGTTCCCGTAGCACCGATAGGACCCCAGTACTCTACACAACAAACGCTCAGGCCTCATCGCGGCAGCCTCATCCTGGCTCTTGGGATAATAGGTCTTGTTTGCTGCTTTATCTGCGGCATTATCGCGTGGGTAATGGGGAGCAATGACCTGAAGGAAATGGCTGCCGGCAGAATGGACTCATCCGGCCAGGGATTGACCCAGGCCGGCAAGATCTGCGGCATGATCAGTGTAATATTACAAATCGTCGGACTTGTCATCTGGCTGTTGTTCATGTCCTTAGGTATCGCGACTTCGTTTTCACAAAGATAAAACTAACTCACTGATATGAAGATTGAAATAATCCATGTTTCACGGCGTCCCCCGTGGCCGCTCTGGGCTATACTGATCGTGTTAGTATGGTCGACCTGCGGTTTGGCGCTGGTTTGGCTCAGCGCGTATTTTCACCGGCCGGTACAGCTTTGCCTGATCAAACACTTGACCGGCGTTGCATGTCCGACCTGCGGTTTCACGCGGGGAGCGCTGTCTTTGCTGCACGGCCATCCTGCCCAAGCCTGGTTGTATAATCCCCTGCTGTACTCTGTACTCACTTTATTTTCCGCCGCCATCGCCATCCGGGTTATTTGGGCACGCCGTTTGCGCATCAGCCTGACGAGCACAGAACGCTCAGCCGCATGGGTTGTGGCGGGCGCGCTGTTTTTTGCAAACTGGGCTTATGTCATTTTTTGTGTGGGGTAAGACTTGCTTCCGATGTTTTAGCAGAATTAACATATATTTGTAATAGTAATTATTTCGATTCTATCGTTTGGAAAATTCCGGTTTATGGTTGATAATAAGAATACCTGGCGTGCCAGAATCAGAAGGACCTTTACGGCCGTGCTGCCTGTCTCCGAGAGACGCAAAGGCCAGTGCGTTAACTGCGGTGCATGCTGCAAATTGCCGAACGTCTGCCCGTTCCTGAAGTTCACGCCGGATAACAAAGCTCTCTGTTCCATTTACCCGGTTCGACCGTTAAACTGCAGAAAATACCCAAGAACCGAATCGGAACATATTACTCAAGAGAAGTGCGGCTATAGATTCGAGTAATATGATCTTTACTTTGCGCAATTTATAGATGTTTACGCGGCGTCACAGCTTTGCGGACAAACAGTAATATAATTATAATGCCAATCATTGAAATTATGCGCTCGGCGTGTACCCTGTTAAAATCCCGCTTTGCGTTTGTTTTGGCTTTTTCAGCTACAGCTATTTATCCGGCGATCCTTTTTCGGCCTCGCCGCTTAAGAGCGAACAGACTTCCCAGTACCAGCAACAATCCGGTTGCAGGTTCCGGCACTTCCGGCGCTTTCGGCATTGGTTTAGTGTCTTTTACAAAATATACGAGCTTTTGCGGTTTTGCTTTTC
This sequence comes from uncultured Pirellulales bacterium, assembly GCA_964530105.1. GTDB lineage: Bacteria > Planctomycetota > Phycisphaerae > Sedimentisphaerales > Anaerobacaceae > JAFGPJ01. The sequence continues at coordinate 10,356 of CAZHBL010000124.1, forward strand.
CACCGCCTCCGCCTCCGCTAAAGCCTCCCGGCCGGCTCAAATCCAAAGCCGCAGGGAACAGGCCGCCCGAAGCTCCTCCACCGCCGGCGGACAAGCCATCTCCATCAGCCGAAATACCGTGTTCGGCCTTCTCGAATACCGCAATAATAACTTTCGGCTTATTGAGGTATGCAATAGTACTGGATGCCGCGGCGTCACTTACCTCGCCCAGCCAGTGAGTAAATTTATAGCCGGGCTTGGCAACTGCTGTCAGCACAACCTCCGTACCCGGCTTAAAATGATGAACGCCTGCAATCGGAGTTATTTCACCGCCTTTAACAGGAGTCTGCTCGAGAAGCAGCACAATGTCCTGTGTCTGGCAATGCGCAGGTATAGTCAGTCCACATGCAAAAATTGCAATGACTAACATTATACGTCCGTGTACAAGGAATTTTGGAAACCCCCATTTCATCAAATTCCACCCCCGTTGTGACAAATTCTCGCTATCCATATATACCGCTGTGCGGCTATTGATCCTATAGTACTATTAAACCAGATAAAGCTCGAAAAGTCAAGTCTTTTCTCTAATCCATACCTTGTTATCGGCGGCAAAAAGTCTGAAATTGGGCTTTAAGGGCTTGGGTGGTTATATTATAGGTCTTCCGGCGGTCGTGAATGTGCAGACTTTTTCCGTGAAACTTTGTTCTGATCTTTATATCGCCAGCAGGGCTCCGGACGTCACGCTCCGACCTGTTTTAGACAATAAATGGTGTGCGATGCACACCCTGATATGGAACGACCTCTGTCAAACGATATTTTTGGATTATTCTTAAATT
>CAZHBL010000125.1:0-11029 GCA_964530105.1 uncultured Pirellulales bacterium
GGTAGAAAGTCCCCTCCCTGCCTTCGCTGTCGGCGTCCTCGGCGCTGTAAAAACCGCCGGCGGGATCCGTCATGTCACGAAGAACATAATCAAAGATTTCCTTTGCGATTTGGGCATACCGTTCTTGTTTGGTAATCTGGTATGCTTCGAGGTAAACTTTACTGAGCAGGGCCTGGTCATAAAGCATCTTTTCGAAATGCGGGACGAGCCATTGTGCATCCGTCGCGTAACGATGAAAACCGCCGCCTATGTGGTCGTAGATACCGCCGTCGGCCATCGCATCGAGTGTCTTTTCAACCATTTCCAGGGCCTGATTATCAGCCGTTCTGTGCCAATAGCTTAAAAGAATCGAGAGATTAGCCGGCTGAGGGAATTTCGGAGCGGTACCAAAACCGCCGTGTACGGCATCGAATAAATTTTGGAAACTCACGAAGGCTTTATGAAGTATCTCCGGCGAAAGGTTGCTTTTGTCGATTGGACTTGCCTGACTTTGCAGCAATTCGCTCATTTTGGCCGCCGAGCTGACCAATTCCTGCCGTCTGTTTTTCCATGCTTCTGCGACGGATAAAAGAATCCGCTCGAAACCAGGTCGGCCATAGGCATCACTCGGTGGAAAATACGTTCCGCCATAAAAGGGTTTGCCTTCGGGCGTCAAAAAGACCGACAGAGGCCAACCGCCCGAGCCGGTCATCGTCACAACAGCATTCATGTAAATATCGTCCACATCCGGTCGCTGTTCCCGATCTACCTTTATGCTTACGAAATGCTCGTTCATGATTTTGGCGATCTGCTCATTTTCAAAACTTTCGCGTTCCATAACGTGACACCAATGGCATGTGGAATAGCCGATTGAAAGGAAAATGGGCTTGTCCTCTTTTTGAGCCTGCTCCAAGGCTTCATTGCCCCAGGGCAGCCAATCGACGGGATTGTGAGCGTGCTGCAGCAGGTAGGGACTGGTTTCTTCGATTAGCCTGTTCGTATGTTTATTTACTACTTCATTGACCGGCATTTGGGCGCCTCCTTGTACAGCAAAGAGTCCGGCAAACAAAAAAATCACTTTGATATAAGTCATTGCTCCAGCACGAAAATCATGGTCGCCGTGATATCCTGCTAACGCTCGGCGTTCATAATTACTTTTGCATCTGCCAATGATACCACACCTACGGCGGCGAATTTTATCTTTCCGTCAGGATCGATAAAGAAAGTTGTCGGTATTGAGGTTACATTGGCAAAGGGTTCCGGCAGAGGGCTCCGGCCAAGGGATGCAACGGTATAATTTATACCTTTTGATTCGGCGAAATGTTTCAAATGCTCAGGCTCCTCATTTGATATAGCCAGAATTGCCAGCTTGTCTTCTGCGAGCATGTTTCTAAGCTCAATTAGATGAGGTATCTCAAGGTTGCACGCCGGGCACCACGTTGCCCAGAACACGACCACCACATCTCGCCCCCTGTAATCGCTCAGCTTGTGCGTCTTGCCATTGATATCCTCTATCAAGAAATCAGGGGCGTTCTTCCCGAACCATGTTGAAAAGGCCACATCCCATGTTTTTGGGGATTCTGCAATATATTCATTGTTTTCGCCTCTGGCATTTTTAGGTTGAGTTAACCGATTTCCGACAGCAGCAAAAACCGCCACAACTGCAACTGCTGCAAAGCCAATCATGATCCACAATATTTTTTGTAGTTTTGTCTGATTGCTCATTTTTGACTCCTTATGCTACATTGTCATTACTGCCACGTGTTGTTCCTTCAAGAAAAATAGCAACCTTCTTTTACTTTGAAATATTAGACCACTTTAATGATTGCTGTAACAGCGAAAAACTGATTCGTTTGAAAATTGCATCCTAATTCAATTTTATAGATGTTTTCCATTAGTCTTCCAGCCACGCATCATGTGTGGCTGGAAGACTTTGTACTAAGTGTTTAATATGTTTTTCGGCTTATTCCCATAAACCGCACGCACTTACTTTTTTACTCTGTCAATTTGTTATTATGGACGCCAAAATCCGGTTCCGGTAGGCTGGTAGGCGACTCTGTTAATCCTGCTCATGTCGTTTTGACGGGAATATCCTTCCTGACAACCTGACAAAACTGCAATGAAAAGTAATGCCACTACAACTAAAGTTACTTTTAGAACGTTCATGTCAATTCTCCTCGATAATTCGTTGATATTTCCATTATTGTGTTCTTTTTTACGACCACAATTCGATCCTTCATTTTACTTTTCAAACAAGCAAATCATTTTTGAGTAGGACAATTATTAATATATACGACCAAACAAGTCCTACTTGTTCGCATAAATCTACATTTACTGACAAAATTAAAAGAACTCCCGGTATTTCTCGACCAATCTAACTTATGGCAAGTTGTTCATCATTCTACTTAAGCATTTCGGCCAGATCTTCATCAACGTTGCCGACCGGCTTGATATTGTAGTTCTCTACAAGAACATTGAGCACGTTCGGACTGATAAACGCCGGCAGGCTCGGTCCAAGCCGTATGTTCTTGATTCCCAGATACAGCAGCGTTAAGAGTATCGCCACGGCCTTCTGTTCGTACCACGAAACTACAAGCGAGAGCGGCAATTCGTTCACGCTGCAATCAAACGCCCCGGCGAGTGCTGTTGCGATCTTGATAGCGGAATAGCAATCATTGCATTGGCCGGTATCGACCAGACGCGGAATCCCGTCGATGTCGCCGTAGTCGCGGGCGTTCAATCGGTACTTTCCGCACGCCGCCGTGAGGATAACGCAATCATCCGGCACTTTCTCAGCCAGCTCGGAGAAGTAATTTCGGCCGGGCTTGGCGCCGTCGCAGCCGCCGATAAAGAAGAAATGTCGAATCTTGCCGGCTTTTACGGCTTCGACTATTTTGTCCGCCAGGCCGAGCACGGCAGTATAGTGGAATCCGGTGCTCAAGGTCCCCTGCTGATTCTCAGGAAGCGGCGGTTGTGACAGGGCTTTCTTTATGACCTCGCTAAAGTCTCGGCCCTGGATATGCTTAACTCCGGTGACACCTGCGATTCCACACGTGAACAACCGGTCTTTGTAGCTGTCCTTAGGAATCATCACACAGTTGGTGGTCACCAGGATCGCTCCGCTGAACTGGTCGAACTCTTTTTTCTGGTTCTGCCAGGCCGTGCCGTAATTGCCCACAAGGTGCTTGAACTTCCTCAGTTCCGGGTAACCGTGAGCGGGCAGCATCTCGCCGTGAGTGTAAACATTGATGCCCTTGCCCTCGGTCTGCTTGAGCAACTCGTGAAGGTCGAGCAAATCGTGGCCCGTTATGACAATTCCCGGCCCGGCTTTTGTGCCGCTTGGAACTGTTGCCGGCGTAGGATTACCGAATCTGGACGTGTGCGCCTTATCGAGCATCTCCATAACACGGAGATTCATCTCGCCGGCCTTCAGTACCAGTCCGATGTGGCGGTTCAAATCGAAGTCCACATTCGTGAGCGTTGAGAACATTGCTTCGTGCATAAAGGCATCCACTTCTTCATCTTTTTGCCCCAGTTCCCGCGCATGATATGCATATGCTGCGATACCTTTAAGCCCGAACATAAGTGTGTCCTGCAAGCTTTGAATGTCCTCGTCTTTGCCACAAACTCCGACTTTGGTACATCCTGTCCCGCCGGCGGTTTGTTCACATTGATAACAAAACATAATTCTCCTTTCGCTTTCAAACAAATTTACTGTTCAGCTTTTAAAAAAAGCTTTTTTGCTATTCTACTGCCCTCATGGGTTTTGAATTTGTTGCCGATAATCTTTTGTAGTTTATCCTCGCTCGCATCCGGAAAATCCTCGGAGATATTCACGAGCCTGTCCGCATCCAGGATAATCCGAAACTCGGTTGTGTCGATATTCTTTGAGCTATGATGATTTGCGATTATCCTGCATATATGTTCGATTACTTCAGTGTCAAGGTCATATCGTTTTAATATTTCCTTTGCAATCGGGAGACCTTCGATCTCCTGGTACTTGCCCGCCGATGAGCCGTGTTTTCGCTCCGCTTCGTGAATACCGATATCGTGCAAAATTGCAGCGGCCCTGACAATGAGGGGGTCGCCACCTTCATACGACTGTATTTTCTCGGCGTAGTCCAGGACTGCAAGTGCGTGCTCAATCCGCTTTTGGTCATCGCCGAAAACTTTTTTCATCTCGTCTATCAGCATGTCCCGCATGTAACTTACACGTTTTGTCGCTGAAATGCCCAGGCATTGCTCGCCGTATTGACACCATTCTGCACAGCCCAGGTCTATCTTCGGATTGGTGACCATCTGCCCGCACTTGCGGCATTTGAGCTTTGGCTCATCTTTGAAAAACTCAATAGTATGGCCGCAGCCGGTGCACTGCACTTCGAAAATATCTTCCGGTTTCCAAAACCTCTGATCTTGTCCGGGACACTTAACCATTTACAATTCTCCAGCCAATTGTTCCATCCGATTCATTCGGCATTCTGATTCCTGGGATTAATTACCGTCAGGCCGCACTTGCGGCATTTTCGTTTCTCTTCATCCTTAAAAAACTCAATGCTCCGGCCGCAACCGGGACATTTAACTTCAAATTCATCATCAGGAGTCCATAATCTTTGTTCTTGTCTGGGACATTTATGCATTTTTTTACCCTGTATATATTTCGATAGATTACTTTGGTTTACGCACGAATCATCGTTAGCAGCATTTTGAATCTTTCGCCGGCATTGACCGCGTGCGGCACATTGGCTGGCATTATAATAATCTGGCCTTGTGAAACCTCCTGCTGTTCAGCTCCGATGGTTATGCGGGCTTTTCCATCAAGTACCTGAACGACTGCATCGTAAGGTGCCGTGTGCTCACTCAGCTTCTGTGCCTGATCAAAAGCGAAAAGTGTTATTGTCCCCGCAGACTTGTCGAGCAGTGTCTTGCTGACAATCGAATCGTTCGAGTATTCGATCAACTCCACCAGTTTTTGCCCTCTGCCCAGGCAATCGGGCAAAACATGGGCTTTTTGTTCCCGGCCGGTCATTGCTTTCTCCTTTTAGAATTCCTGACTTTTTTATTCTTCGGCCCCTTCCGCGACAGTTCATCGAGCGTAATCGCGGCAATGCCGCTGTTTATGTTCTTTTGTAGAATGGCAAGTTTGCCCCTTACGGCACAGTTTGTTTGTTGCGGACAGATATCTTCACTCATCAGGCACCGATTCAAATTAACGGGCCCCTGAATCACCTTTACTACATCGAGCAAACTAATAATCGAAGGCTCTGCTGCCAATACAAAGCCGCCTTTGGGCCCCATACAGCTTGTAACGAGTTTTGCATTATTGAGCTTTTGCATTAGCTTGCATGCCAATTGATACGGAACATGCTCTTCGGTAGCCGCCGCCCTGGTGGATATAGGCCCGTTTCCATAGTGCTTTGCAAGATGTACCATCAAACGAACGGCATAATCTGTATTCCGTCTAATCACATCCATTATAATCCTACTTGTATAAATAAAGTTATTATTAGACACCAACTAAATAAGACTTATTTAGTACAATACGATAAATATAGTCTTACTTGTTCGCTTTGTCAACACAGAAAAGACAATTTCATAAAATATTTTTCCGCCGGAGTGAGTCGAATAGTCGGTTAATCTACTTCTGCCGGTTATACCGTTCTTTATTCGACGACACGGAGGACCTCCGCGGCATCGATACCAATTCTTTTTTTAAGACCTTTCGTGGATGTGAATCGATATTCGTTCCGCCCTTTCAAGATCACCTTATTCTTTTCCGCTATGATTTCCATATCCTGCTCAGGGTCTCTTTCGTGGATTATATTAGCCAGCAGGAAGGCCTTTTCGAGGCCGTCGCCGGTACGATAGTTTGCCACTTCGTCGGGCTGTGCCAGTCGGCCGCCATCGTAAATCGAATCGTTGGGCATTTCTTCGAGCCATTTATAGACTTGTTCGACCGGCATGGAGCCGGCCATTTGTATCGAGACCGGATTGCGTTCCACCGCGGCCTTGACAAAGGGGGCCCAGCGGCAGCTTTCCATGTCGCGATAGGCGTAAAAAGCGAGATCAGCCGTCGTGTTGCTCTGCCGTTTGTGCTGCAGGTAATCGATAATCTGCTCCCTGCCCTGCTCGGGGGATATTTCTATGGGATCCGGGGGCAGGAAATTTTTGTCATTACCGGGCAGTTTCGCTTCTGTGTGTAAAAAGTCAACCAGGTCGTCCGTAAAGCTCTGAGCGTCCGGGATGACTGGCTCAACGAATTTTAGAAAGGCGGATTTTCCCTGATCGGTTCGAAGGTCGGGTTTCTGCTGCTGTATAAAATCGTCGAGTTCGTCACAGCGAATCCTGCCGGGCAGTTGATATGGAACAAAATCTTCATCGGACACTTCATCAATCAATTTGTCAAACGTCTTGTCGGCCACTCTGAAATTGCTGCCGTGCTCGTAATGGAAAAGGATCTCGGCCTTAACAAATTGCGGCTGGCCGTGACAGTCACGGCAGACCTGGAAGAGCTTCTGGTAGTTCCGGCTCAATCGCATAAAATTCGCAAAGACTGCGAGCGAAAGATCGGTCGACAAATAAGCATCCAGTTTCCCACCGAATTCCTGATAGCGTTTTTTGTCGATCGTTGCGTCTTTATAGAGGCAATGCACATAACCGCTGTTGTGGGCAACTATCGTAATGTTTTCGTTGCGAAGTGCCCGCTGTGCCTTATTGGAGATGGCAGTGCCGTTGAACCACATCGTTTTAGTAACGAGTCTTCTGTTATTGGTCAGAATTCCATCCTGTATGTCGATAAAATTTTGTGAGTGAAGCGGCGTCAGTATCATGTAGATGTCTTCGAGAGGAATTTCACAGACGACAAACGCCGCCGCCGCGTACAAAGCCGCGAGCGACACGCATTCGCCGGCCGCCGTCTTGTAACCTTCTTTGAGGCGAAATGCGTTCATCGCCTCGATGGTTTCGGTCTTCCAGTATGGGATTATGTCGCTGTCGTATTTATCGAGTCCGAAGTGCCGGCGAATATCTACATCGAAATAATATTTGTCGCCCTGGTAGCCGAACAGAGCGTTACTTCTGGAAATATCCTCGGGCGGGATGAATTTATCAAACCGTTTAATCTCCCTGGACTGGTTCGTCAGGCCCCACGTTTCGAGGTCTAGATTGAATTCAAACTCGTCGATGATGAATTGTTTGAGTCGCATCAACTTTCTGTATGTGCTTTTGCCTTCAAGTTTCTTGAAGCAGTCAAGCTCGCGCCACTGCCAGATGATCGGGCTCATAATGTTCGCCAGAAGCAAGCTGTACATCAATTCCGGAAATACGAAGATTTCCATATCCGAAAGCGTAAATGCGGACGAATATTTCTCCAGTTCGTTCGAATTCATTTTTCATTCACTCCGTTTTTTAGTTGCTCCCGCATCATCCGCCAGACTCTCCGGCAGCGCTTCAACAAATTCTCTGATCTGGTCCCGTACCTTTCGAAAAGTCGCCATGACCTGCTCTGAGCTTCCCACTGCCATCATCGGGTCCTCGAACGGCCTGTGAATCACCCTGGTTTTGCCACCGAATACGGGACATTTCTCATTTGCGTGGTCACATAAAGTTATAACATAATCGAAATCAATTGCCATATAATCATCGACATGCTTGGAGGTATGTGATGAAATATCGACTCCGCCCTCGTCCATCACGGTTATCGCTCTGGAGCTTACTCCGGCTGGCGAGACGCCCGCGGAGAATGCCTCGATCACATCGGACTTCAGGTTTCTTGCCCAGCCTTCGGCCATCTGGCTTCTGCACGCGTTTCCCGTACATAGAAATAACACTTTAATCTTCTCTTTAGCCTCACGCATTAATACTCCACTTCTATGATAGAATACATCTAATTCGTTCCGGCGTTGATTAAAGAACATTAGCGGTTAATACAACGCCACTATGAAATTGGCCGTTACAGTTTGCACATTATAGCATAAACCAAATAATTCGCCAGAATGCTATGAATAATGTTACCAGACATGGTGAAGTTTAAGCCGGAACGAAAAAAAACTTGTGTTTTCTGCATTAACAGAGTACAGAGTATATAAATTCAGTGGCAGGATGTTTAAGGGCATGAATAAAAGGATTTTGACATTTCTTGCGGGGATAATTTTTGCCGTGCTGTGCTTTGTTGCACTTAATCTGGCTATGATACCTGTATCGACATCTGAGTATTGCGGCGGCAAATGTCACGAAATGAATACCGCGTACCTGAGCTGGGAACTTTCGCCGCATGGCGCGAACGCACAAGGCGTTCGTGTCGAATGCATAGATTGCCACCTTCCACCTAAGGACAAGTACTTTACCCATATTACGTCAAAGGCCTATGCCGGAGCAAAGGATACCTACAAGCATTACTTTGGTCCCGAATACGACGCCAGTCGAATGCGAAAGAAGGTTCTGGGCCATATATCGAATAAGATATGCCTGCATTGTCATGATAATTTACTGGGCAAGCCGGGCAGTTCGGCGGCGAGGATAGCGCATACGGCAGTACTTGCCAAGCCCGACGCCCCGGAGAACAGGTGTGTCGAATGTCACGAAGATATCGGACATCAGCGTCAAAATAAACTGTTTTCTCAGTAGAAAGGGAAGGAAGGAATCCATGTTATCTATAATAAGAAGTTCTTTAAACCTTTTTGTATTCACTTTTGTCATTGTATTGGCAATTGTTGCCGCAGTTCAAGCTAAAGAGACGTTACAAATTGTCTTACCGCCTCTTAAAGAATACCGCATCGTCAGGAGCGTCACAGAAGACGCCCAGAGATGCATTGACTGCCATGCCGTTGGAAGCGGGGGAATTGTCGCAGACTGGGCGGCGAGCCGGCACGGCCATGCAAATATATCATGCCTGGATTGTCACGCCGCCGGCCCGGCGGACCCCGATATCAGCAGGAACCACCTCGCACTCGATAAAATCCCTGTCAGTGCTATTGTCTCGCCGAAAGATTGCTCAAGATGCCATCCGGCTGAGGCCGCACAGTATGCACGGAGCAAACATGCCAATACCCTCGAGCTGATATGGAAGATCGATCCGTGGCTCAATGACAACATGAACAACAGCATAGAGCGGCAGACGGGCTGCTATCACTGCCACGGCAGCATCGTGAAAGTCGAAAGTGGTAAATTCAATGCCGAAACATGGCCGAACGTGGGCGTCGGCAGAATAAATCCGGATGGCAGCAAGGGAAGCTGCTCAAGCTGTCATACAAGGCATAAATTTTCCCTATCGGAGGCAAGGAAACCGGAGGCCTGCGGCCAGTGCCACCTGGGGCCTGACCATCCGCAGATAGAAATATTCGAAGAGTCCAAGCATGGCGCCATTTATCATTCGGAGGGTGATAGCTGGAACTGGAACGCCGCCCCGGGGACATGGACGCCCGGTGTCGATTACCGTGCGCCGAGCTGTTCGGTCTGTCATATGTCGGGCGTAAATAATGTTGCCGCCACGCATGATGTTACCGAGCGTCTCGCGTGGGAAACTCAGGCTCCGCTTACGATTCGGCCGAGCGAGTTCAAACCCTGGCCGGCAAAGACTGATTGGCAAACGGAGCGGCGGAAAATGGAGCAAATCTGCCTGGCGTGTCACTCTCAGACCTGGACGAAAGGGCATTTCGAGCGTTTCGACGCCGCTGTGGCGAATTATAACGACAATTACTATAGGCCAATGAAGAAACTTGTCGACGAGCTTTACGAGAAAAAGCTGCTAAGTAAGGAAAAGAATCTGGATGAGCAGCTTGAAATCGACATGTACGAATTATGGCATCATGAGGGAAGGCGTGCCCGGTTCGGCTCCGCGATGATGGCGCCTGATTATGCCTGGTGGCACGGATTCTACGAGCTTAAGAAAAGATGCATGATCATCGAAGAACAGGTCGAGCAGCTATTGCAAAGCGGCAGGCCGGCTAAAGTGTTCGAGATAAAAGGCTCAGGTGGCGATACGACCAAACCGGACTTTGAGAAATAGCCACAATATCCGAAGCCAAATCACCGCCGCCGGCAAAATCCGAACAGTTCGCAGGATTCGCATTCCCTGCGGCGCCGGCCGTTGCAGTTTTCCAGTATGCCGATTCTGGATAACGCGAAATCGTATTTTGCCGGATCGGCCGGCTCAATCTCGGCAAAACTTTCCGTTATTTCTACTGCTGCTGACAAAGAAACAGTTCTATGGTCATACAGGCCCAGGATTTTGCACAACCTGCCCATATGCACATCAATAGGTACGATGAGCCTGGCTTTTTCAATCGATTTCCAAAGCCCTGTGTCAACGTCGTCGTCTCGCACCATCCAACGCAGAAAAAGATTGAGCCGTTTGCACGCGCTGCCCCCATCGGGACTTACTAACAAATACTTCAGCCCCCGAGTAGGCTGCCGCATACCTCCGGCGGCATGTATGTCCAAAAGGGAATTGCAGAATTTGGATAGTGCCGGAATAATATTTCTCTCGCCGGGATTATAGCCCCGGGTAAAATACTGCTCTATGCTCCCGAACCGGTTTATGATTGTCCTTAACAGCGTCAACAAATCAGATATATCATCGCCGGTAGTGAATCGATGCTTGAAATCCTTCAGCGTTCTTCTCTTGTCCTTATCGAAATTTATAACGAACTCGGACGGTCTGTCACCCATCCGGCCGAGCAGATTGTTCAGGCTCTTTTCAATCTGCTGCACTCTGCCGTAAGCCAGGGCGGAAGCCAGAAACGCAGCGATTTCAATATCGGCCGGGTCGGAATAACGATATAAAAACTGTAGAGGATCGGGGCTTATCAATTCACGGCGATTATACCTTTTGTACAGGTTTTCCAGTACGCCTTTGATTTGAGCGATGCGTTTATTCACTGACTGCTGCTGCCTTAAATTCTTCTATGCTCATCTGTTCCATCATCGCTCCTATTACACGAACAAAAGCAGACTCACAGCCATCACCATCATGCCGGCGACTAATCCGTAAGCCGCCAAATGATGTTCGCCGTATTCGCCGGCGGTCGGCAGCAGCTCGTCGAGCGAGATAAAG
>CAZHBL010000126.1:0-10982 GCA_964530105.1 uncultured Pirellulales bacterium
ATAGCTCTGTTGGTCGATATGGGAGCTTATGCCATTTTTCGGAACCCTCAACATTGACAAGCGGTCTTTGGCTTTCGGGCAAGTTTCTGAAAAATTCTGCCGGCGTGTGTTTTTTATTTTTCGATTTCACTCAATTCACCTGCTTTCAGGTCGAGGCCGGTTTGACTTAGTAGGTTAGCAGGTGAGCAGACCTTGCCAAGCCAAACCGCTAAGCCGGAGCGACCGGCAGCCTCGGTAAATCCTATTCACTTTTAATCAACCGCATTATAGCCTGCTTTTTTGCTTTTGTCAAACTGGGCCATGCGTCAATTATTGCTTGCAAATCATCGGAAAAAGCTGTATTATGCACCCGATTTTGCACCCTATCGTCAGGGGTGTTTTTTGTAAGCTCTTTGTTAACAATACCTTGTGTAATTAAGTTCGACTCCCCTTGGGGGTATTTGATTAACAGCCAAGAACGCGGTTTTTAGCGTGTCTTGGCTGTTTTTATGTCTACGGTTGTCTACTGAAATCTCTTGTTTTCTGCACACTTTGGCCAAGCTGGTGGCAAAGACAATCTTTTGCCAATTCCTGGGAGAACACCCGTGCCGAATAGATATGTATCACCTTTGAACTCATGCAATAATGCCCGTGCTTTGTCGAAATCATCCATTTTTTATCCCTTTCGCACGTTTATCACTTTAGAGCAAATCTAACAACCGCTCAGTTCATTTCGAATCCGCCGTCAACGTTCAACGTCTGCCCTGTAATGTAATCCGAATCGGAAGAGCATAAAAAAACGACAGCGGCAGCGATATCTTCCGGGCTGCCTGCTCGTTTGAGCGGGATTTGCTCAATGAAGTCCTTCATTGATTGACCTGTTTCTTTGCCGAGTATTCGACTGTAGTCTTTATCTATTTGCTCCCACATAGGAGTAGGAACTACGCTCGGCGCTATCGCATTAACATTAATATTATATGCTTTAAAAGCTAATGCCGCCGATTGCGTGACACTGATAATCGCCGCTTTACTCGCGGCATAGGCAGTTTGTAAGGCTCGCCCGCGTCGGCCCGATATCGAGGAGAAGTTAACAATTTTACCATAGCTTCTATTAGCCCTTCCAGCTTTCCTGATTTCCTCAGGAACCTGTTTGATCATCTGTGTCGCCACTGCCTGAATACAAAAGACCGTGCTCTTCAGATTTGTGTCAAGAACTTGATTCCACTCGTTTTCGGTTATTTCCAGAAAAGGTTTTGTTTGCGCTATCCCCGCTGCATTGACCAAAATGTCAATCCGACCGAATTCATTGACAGCTCGTTCGACCATCGGTTGTATCTGCGATATATCTGCCAAATCAATAGAATAAGCTGTCGCCTTCCGGCCGGCATCAAGGATTTCTAAGACAGTTTGCTCTGCACTTTTTATGTCGATGTCGGCGACAATTATGTCGGCTCCTTCGTGGGCCAAACGTAGTGCAACCGCTTTACCGATTCCATGCCCCGAACCTGTCACAATGGCAACCTTTTCAATTAACCGTTTTTCCATAACTCAATTTCTTCCCTTTTTCACGATATACTACCAAACACATCATTTGTTACTTCGCTTAGATATTGAACCAAACGATCCTGATATAGCTTATAGAAATCTTCCGGCAATTCATAAAACTTTTCCCGGTGAATAAACTGCCCCTTCTCATCTCGTCGACCAACGGTCGCAAAGCCATAATAATGAAAGACGGCATGGCCTGGAGATGGTGTTTTGTTTTTGTTTCTGTCGTATTGCTGCAAACAATCAGTCGCAAAATCAGAGCCTGCCGCAGCTTCCCGGCGTGCGTAATCCAGGGTGTCATCCCACCAAAAGCGAAACTTCTCAGGATCGTATTTATTCAGCACCTCTGCAAAAATAATCTGCAACGCGGGTGATATTTTGAAGTGAATATTCCCCTTCGCAGCACGCCCTACGACCTTCCGCGTCTCTGATTTGAGGTCATCGCCAGAATGGCAATCCAACAAAACGTCAAATTCGCCGGCACATTGACAAAGTCCACGTATACGTTTTTCCAATCCATTCAGACCGTCCCGTCCCCTGTAGTCAAATTCCTTTTCGACGCCAAAATTAGGCGCTATATGTGTCACAGGAACTTTTCGCCTTCGTAACTCGCGAAGAAGAAATTCCAACTCGATTTCCGAAGTTAAACAACTAAACGTATCGACACCTGATGGTGTTTCGTCGATGCTCAACTCGAGATCGAAAGGAATTCCTTTTTTTATTGTGGTAATATGGTTAGCTAATTGTTCCACCACATCAAGGGCAGACCTATATTTGTCTATCAAGCACGTTTCGTAATCTAATAAGCTGGATACGTCCAGAGTAAAAAACGTGTAAAGCCGCGCGGCTTCAATTACCCGTTTGGCATGAGCCATGTCGTTATCACCGCGTCTTACGGTTATGTGATCCGCGTCGGCGCCATAAGGAGGGACTGAATCGGCCTTGAGAGCTTCCAGGATGCCGGCCACCCAAAGCCCCTGGAAGGTGCTGCCGGTGTGTCCTTCCTCGACCCGACCAAAATTGGCCATATAGTTCAAACGTGCTGTCCGTCCTGCCAACACATCCTCAAGCAGATTGACCTCACGAACTGAATTCTGAACGGGATTCGACTGTATATTGCATCGATCCAATGCCTGCCAGACTCCGGGCCAGGCAGCAGTTGTCATTCTTGAACCTATGCCTAATCGCGGTACGGCACCAAGCGCCTTAGGGTTTTTATCACATCTTATTAGAGAGACATAGTTATCAATAGCAGCAGTGTCCGCTCGATATGCAGCCAATTGGTAGCCATTTGATAAGGATCGAATACCAATCGGCTCTTTCAAAGGGCCGTCCCCACAATCCGTTCCAATTTCGATGAAAACTTGCTGGCCATCGACAAGTTTCGCAAGGCCAAAAATCCTCTCTCGATATTCAGCACAAGAGCCGGCATATACAATGCAACGTTTGTCTAAGGGCAACGAATGTCCCTCTCTTATCGCCTTTGAGACCGACATAAAAAACAACACATCCATTCCAGAAATGCTATGCCAGGCGCTTGTGGGTTCCCACGTCGCAGTGTCCAATACGGCGGGATTTTTCTTTGGATCAATTTCTAATGTCTCGAACCTCATTTTTCCCTGCATATATAGCTAAACGTGTCCACAGTCCGTTAATGCTTGAATATGGTAGACCATGCCATCTTTCGTGTCAATGATTTCAGCTAAACGCAGTTGACACAATTTAACAGTCGAAAACAACTTGCTTTATAAAAAGCAATTCGTCGATCACATTTTAATTACGAAAAAATATTGCTCATTATATGGACGTCAGTTATAACTCTCAGAAACAAATAAGATGGAAATCTGCTTACGAATGCCAGGGACAGTGACATGTCAGCCAATAGCAAGCTAAAAGAACATGGGCGTCAGAACAACACGGATTCGCCGCTGACAAAGGAGCCGCCGCGAACACTCATCGCGACTTTTCTTAGGCTTGGCCCGGGCATGATCATAGCCGGCTCGATAGTTGGTTCGGGAGAGCTGATTGCAACCACCAAGGCAGGAGCTGAAGCGGGCTTCTGGCTGCTGTGGCTCATCATCATCGGCTGTATTATCAAGGTTTCCACACAGATCGAATTCGGCCGGCATGCCGTCACCTGGGGCCAGACGCCCCTGAACGCACTTAACAGCCTGCCGGGGCCGCGTTTGAAAGTTAATTGGGTGTTATGGTATTGGACAGGTATGACAATGCTGGTCATTTCTCAACAGGGTGGCATTGTAGGAGGAGTCGGGCAGGCACTGGCGATCAGCCGACCGCTTACGCAGTACGGCATAGAGTACAATCAAATACGGGACGAACTGGTTAAAGCGAAGATCGAGCAAGCGGTGGTCAGGACGCGCGATCCAGACAGTCCAGAGATATCCACGATCCAGGAAAAGATCGACTCACTGACGGTACAGATAGAGCCGATGAAGGAATCCAGGGATGCATACTTGTGGGCGGCCATTATTGCAATTTTTACCTCTCTGTTGCTGTATATCGGTCGATATAGACTCATTCAAGTGGTTGCCACGGTACTGGTATCGATCTTTACACTCGTGACAATAATCACGCTGGTGATGCTTCAGACCAGAGATGATTGGGCTGTTCGAGGTCACGAGCTGGTCAATGGGCTGAGCTTTCGTCTGCCGCCTTCCGATCAGACCCTTGTGAGCAATCCGGTCACGACCGCTCTGGCGGCATTCGGCATTATCGGTGTCGGGGCCGCCGAATTAATCATGTATCCCTATTGGTGCCTGGAGAAGGGGTATGCAAAATTTACTGGATCAAGGGATGGCTCAATCCAATGGACCCGGAGAGCCAGGGGTTGGTTGCGCGTCATGCGTATCGACGCATGGTTCTCTATGGTGGTTTACACATTTGCAACGATGGCATTTTATCTGCTCGGAGCGGCGGTTCTATGGCGTGCCGCGCTCAATCCCGCTAAGGCAGACATGATCCGCACACTCTCCCAGATATACGTACCGGTATTTGGCCCTTCGGCACAAATTGTGTTTTTAACCGGCGCTGTCGCAGTACTTTACTCCACATTCTTTGTTGCCGCTGCGGGAAACGCCCGCATGGTCGCGGATGCTCTGGGCCTGTATGGTCTACATGACGGCTCGGAGACGACCAGAGCAAAGTGGACGCGGAATATTTGTGTTGTCTGGCCGTTGCTGGCAGCAGTTTTATACACATTGGTGCGCAGACCGACGGCAATGGTGCTTGCCTGCGGCACCGCCCAGTCAGTTATGTTGCCGATGCTGGGAGCGGCAGCACTATATTTTCGTTATAAGCGCAGCGATAAGAACCTCCGTTCCGGACGTTTGTGGGACGTGATGTTGTGGCTATCGCTCATAGGTTTCGTCATTATAGGCGGCTGGGCGCTGATCAGCATATTTTGATGCCTCAACTCAATTCGACATGAAAAGCGTTAAGAGCTTCACCCTGAGCAAAGTCGAAGGGTGGAAGTGCACATGGCCACCTATGAAGAGTTCGAAGTCAAATACTGAAATCCCTGTTGCCACAAAAATTATCTTTGAAGCATCCAAGGTAAGATTTAGCTCCGTTTGTTGAAAACGATAATCATAAAAAATTTCATGAAAATCTCTATCGGCGCGTACTACTTATGATTTGCATCAGTCAGACTGGTTGTGGTACGATATGCAAATTCGAAATGATTTTATTCTTTATCAGGAGATCTTTGAACTATGAAAGCCTGCTATTACTTTTTAATTACACTGTTACTGACTGCTTCTGTTGCGTTCTCGGCGAATGAGACGATCTTCATTCCCACAAAGATTGATGGCCCGATCCACGACCCGGCGAATCACAGTTATTGGTTTGGG
This sequence comes from uncultured Pirellulales bacterium, assembly GCA_964530105.1. Classification (GTDB taxonomy): domain Bacteria; phylum Planctomycetota; class Phycisphaerae; order Sedimentisphaerales; family Anaerobacaceae; genus JAFGPJ01. The sequence goes on from CAZHBL010000126.1 coordinate 5,397, forward strand.
CCGTTTTGCGAATGCGCCTCGGTACTGGACGTGGATGGTGACGGCGACCTGGACATCGCCAGTGGACGGAACTGGTATGAGAATCCACATTGGACCAAACATGCCGACTTCCGTGATGGGGCCGAGACCAACGGCCCGGAGACCGACGATAACAGCGAGTTTGCCATGGACGTTGACTTCGACGGCAAGACCGACGTTGTAAGCTCGGGCTGGATGTTCCTTAAGGGTGCCTTCTGGTACAAGAATCCAGGCAATAAGAAAGATGTGTGGAAGTCCACCCGGATTCATATAGCCCTGAATATGGAAGGTGTGATTCACGGAGATATCGATGGCGACGGCGATGATGACATCCTCTGTAACCACTGGGCGCTGGTCAAAGGCCAGGGCATGACGTGGCTCGAACATATCAACAAGGCCCCCTGGTTTGTGGAGCACATTGTCGGCACCCAGGGCGACGTTCACGGCAACGGCCTGGGGGACATCAACGGCGATGGTCGAATAGATATCGTCACGCCCGTCGGCTGGTATGAACAGCCCGCCCGAGCCACCGATACGCAGTGGCTCTTTCACGAGGATTACAGCTTCGAACCGGCCAGGCACAGAGGGGGCGGGGCATCACATCCAATCCTCGTATACGACGTGGATGAAGACGGACTGAACGATATCCTCATAGGCTCATCCCATGCATACGGCCTGGCCTGGCTGCAGCAGATAGTTGGCGCCGGCGGCAAACGCACCTTCAAAACACACTGGATCGACACTGAGTACAGTCAATTCCACACATTGGCCCTGGGCGATTTGACCGGCGACGGCAAGCCGGATTTGGTTACCGGCAAAAGGCTGTTTGCTCATCACGGCAGTGATATTGGCGCCGGCGAGCCGCTTTACGCCTTTTGGTATGACATCAAGAAGGGCGACTTCGAACGGCACATCCTCTCATTTAACCACCTGCCTCGCTATCCGGGGGAGATGTTAAATCCCGCCCCGAATTATGTGGTCAGTGTCGGCATGAAACTGAACATTGCGGATATAGACAGGGATGGCCACAACGATGTCATCATCGCGGGCAAAGGCGGGCTGTACGTCTTTTTCAATAAGGGCAACCCGACGACGCCGGGAGTGAACAACAAACTGCCCGATCATAATACGTATCCTACATGGAGAGATTGGCCAACGTATAATGTTCTGTTTAACGGCAAGGACTTTACGGGCTGGAAAGTGCCCGAAGGCGATAACGGACACTGGAAAGTGATTGACGGCATGATTGACTACGATGCGATGTCAGAGGCCGAGGGTGATAAAAGCCTCTGGACGGAGGAATCATTCGGCGATTATGCCCTACACGTCGAATGGCGTTTCAAGAAGACATCGGGCCTCTATCCGATGCCCATCATTGAAGCCGATGGGTCTTACAAGACCGATTCCGACGGCAACGTGATCGAGGTGCCGACTCCCAACGCAGATTCAGGCATCCTCCTTCGGGGACAGTCTGGAGGGCAGGCAAACCTGTGGTGCTGGCCAATAGGTTCGGGCGAACTCTGGTCGGTCCGAAACAACAAGGAGCTTGCTCCCGAAATACGTGCGGCAGCGGTTCCCAGGGTCTGTGCGGACAAGCCCGTCGGGCAATGGAATTCGATGGATATAACTCTGGTGGACGGTCGCGCCACGATCTTGCTCAACGACAATATTGTGATTGAAAACGCCCTGATACCAGGTATCCAGGCGAAAGGCCCTATTGGCTTGCAGCATCATGGAGGCATCAACGAAAAGACCGGCGAAATGAGCCCGGCATCCAGTCTTGTGCAGTTCCGTAATATATGGATTCAACCGTTGGGCGACAAGCCGCCGGAGCATATCAAGGGCTTCGTTCCTCTGTTCAACGGCAAGAATCTGGACGGCTGGCTCACCGGCCCGGACAATGCATGGGTCGTCGAAGACGGCGCCTTGACGCCCCATCGTGAAATGGACGGCAAAGAACACAATCTCGATTACCTCTGGACCAGGGAACAGTACGGCAACTTTATTCTGGAACTGGAATACAAGATGACCAAGAGCACCAATAGCGGCATCTTCATTCGCACGTCCGACCGCAAGAATCCGGTCTATACGGGTATAGAAATCCAGGTCAACAATTCGTATGGACGATCGGGCCTTAGCAACAAAGGCACGGCTGGGGCAATCTATGACTGCCTTGCCCCAACTAAGAATATGGCCAAGCCTACCGGCGAGTGGAACAAATGCCGGATCACCTGCCAGGACAACCTGATCAATGTAGTGCTCAACGGCGAACAAATAATCGATATGGACGTGGACCGTTGGACAATCGCAGGCCAGAATCCGGACGAAGGAAGTAACAAATTCAAAGATACCGCCATCAAAGACTTTCCTCGTGTAGGCTATATCGGTTTGCAGGACCACGGTCGAGAAGTCTGGTATCGAAATATCCGAGTAAGGCGATTGTAATAGAAATCAACAAAGCAAAAAGGGAAATCTAAAACAGTCTAAGCCCAGACAATGGCCACCTCCAAAAGGGATGATCCAATGCGTGCAGGGGCGATCTTAAGACCTTGTGCGATTTTCAGCACAGTTATAACCTGATCGAGACGATGCTCCTTAGAACACCACTTCTATGTACTGAGGGCCTTGTTTATTCGTTCGATGGTGTCGTCCACCTCCTCGGGCTTCATCATGCCTACCGTGATGGCGTCCACTAATTCGTTACCAAGCACGTACTTGAGCGAGGCGTCTTTCTGTTCGGCTTTGACCAGCTTGCCCGCACCAAAAATCTTCATGCCGAGGACGACTTTACCGTTCTTCCGAGCCTGTTTTAACACCGTGGCCACTTCTTCGGATGAGGCATCCATCTCCGCCTCCTTGCCCACATTGTTTATGCGAGCCAGGATGACATCTACCCATGGATGGGCTGCTGCCACTTTCATAGCACCGAAATCATGACAGGAAACACCGACAGCTCGGACAGCGCCTTTTGATTTCATTTCGGATAGTTCGTCCCGGATGTGTTCAAAGGTCTCGGGCCACTTGGTGTCCGTCATACAATGAATCAGGCAGATATCGATGACATCGGTATTAAGTTCCTTGCGGAAGCGGTTCACTTCCTCCTTAGCACCTCCCGAAGGCGAATTCCAAAACTCCTTGCGAGGCCAGATCTTGCTCATGAGGCGGTACTTATCTCGCGGCACACCGTCGAGGGCCGTGCGGACATATGGATGCGCCCCATACAGGTCAGCCGTATCCATCAGTGTAATTCCGCTGTCCAAGCTGTGACGAATCAACTTGGTAAATTCTTTTTCACCCAGCCGCGTATGAGCCGACGAACGTGCTCCTCCATTCCATCCCGTTCCTTGTGCCAGGCGAGAGACCTTGATGCCCGTGCGCCCTAACGTCACAATCTCCGTAGCTCGGCGATTGCTGCTCATATTCTTAGGTTCGCCGGCCTCTAACCATTTGGATCTGGCAGTCAGAATACTTGCGCCGGCCAGTGCGCCAGCTATGAATTGCCGGCGGTTCAAACTGCGCTTTGTTTCTTTCAAAAATTCCATGTTTTGGCTCATGGACCATTCCTTTCATATTTGATTTCTAATATGACTTTACAAACTACAAGCTACCACCTGTATAATAGCATAATACGCGCTTCAATTTCAACACCTTTGACCAATGACAAACCAAAATACTTCTCCATACGACTCCCGGATTCAAAATTATAATGCCATATACCGCTCATACATCGCTCTATGGCAGAGATTGTCCCACCGATTAATTCTACTGATTTGGACCAATGGCGAATACCGCTTCATTGAGCGCGGAGAAGGCGTCGCCGGAGAACACTCTGGCCTTGACATGCGCACTGCTGTTGAGTGTGATTGGACCTGTGAACTGAATTGCAGTATCTGAAACGCTCGGATCAGTCCCACCAGTTAAGTGTCCGGCGTCCAATTCTGCGCAGATTAGAAAATCGGAACTGCTCAGCGACGTATTCAATCCATGTATTGCAAGGATGTTGTCGCCGTGGTGGAGTGCGCCGACATGTGTGGATATATCGAAAGATTGTAGCCCCCCTGCCTCGTGACCTCCTGATGAATATGAATTCCACCCCGGCGTGCCGCTGACCAGAGCCCTCTGGACCTCCACTCCGTTGATATAGGCGACAAAACCGTCGTCGTACCTGATCTTGAGCGTTAAAAAATCGTAAGTCTGAAGGTCTTTGTTGACCTGGAAGGGGATACGGATATAGCAGCCGGGATGTCGGTTGTACATTTGTGCTTCGACGTCGAGCGAGATATAGCTCTGGTAGCCGGAACTCCTTTCGTATCCAACGCCGCCGGGCGAGCCTGAGACAGGTATCCAGCCCGAATCATTAAAGTAAATGGAGCCGTTCCATGCACTATTAATCTCTTCGGTTGGGACGAGCACACGCTTTGGAGCGTTTTCGGCCACAAAGGTCGTATCGAAAACCTGCTGTGGCGGGATGCCCGGGACGCCTGGATCTGTGCCGTCCAGGGTGTAATAAAGCATCCCTGATCTGTTGGGATTAATGATTGTCAGGACGTCACCGGCTGAAATGTATCCGCCGTGCTGATACGAACCGTTGATATGAAAGACCGGCGCGTTGAGATCAAGGTTGAACAAACCATTCTCGGCAAAGGCCGCCAGGACCTTCGCCTCGCGGTTCGGGATGAACTGATCGGGGACGAATCTCGCCGGATACCGTGATGTCTCCGGAAGAACGTCGGAGACCTCGGCGAAAACTTCCCACCATCGATCCAGCAGGTGCGATTCAGTGAGGATGCCGCCGTTGCGAAAGTGCTTGTGGATACGGTCGGCGAAGAGCTGCCGGAAGCCGGCATTGGCTTTCAGCGCCCGGTATAGCCGTGAGACGGGATCGGAGATATGATTTAATCCGGGGGTTGAGGACCACGTGGGAAAATCTTCGAACGCCGTCAGCTCGAAATCACTCCCTACGGCCCATGTCTCGGCGAGACCTTCGGCGTCCCAGATTGAGAATCTGAATTTGCCGGTATTCGACCTCTCGCGGTGAACGTCCCAGTTATTGCCGGGCCAGTCGAAATTGGCAATGTAAATTTCCAGAATCAAAAAGTCTACGAACGTAGGAATATCGAACCTGTCGGCGAAATATTCGTATTCGGCGGTATTGGCAAGATCATGACTGTCGGCGTAATTAAGCAGGTCGTTCCATGCCTGTGTTGAGCCGTCCCGGAGTCCGGATTGAGTAATTACGTCGAACTCGTTGTCGGTGCCATACCATTCCTGGAAGAATTCCTCGTCGGCTCTGGCACTGGGATTATAAAAGCCTTTGTAGTCGCCGTTGAGGTAGAGATTGGCGAACGTCCCTGTCACCTGGACCGCCCCCATCTCCCTGAAAAGACGCCGGGCCCATTCGTCCTTGACGAAAGGTGCGCAGGCATCGTTATGTCCGCCTCGCAGCGCGATGCTCTGAAAACGGTAAACATCGATGAATGGGAAGAACGGGTATTCGAAGCGGTTGTCACCGTAGCTGCTGCGGAAAAAGAGATTGAAGCTGAATTTATTGCTGTTCATGCTGGGCCA
>CAZHBL010000127.1:0-10972 GCA_964530105.1 uncultured Pirellulales bacterium
AAACCAAGCCACCGTTTATTTTTCAGATGGGCGGCTCCTTTGCTACTAATTCATTGGCCTTGTTAAGTGACTCGAAAGTACCAGCGTCCGTCCACCAGCCGTCGATGATGTCATAAGCCAATTGACCTTTTGCTATATAGTGTTGATTCACGTGAGTAATTTCAAGCTCGCCGCGGCCTGACGGCTGGAGCGTTCTTATTATGTCGAAGACGGCGGCGTCATAGAAATAAATGCCGGTAACGGCGTAATCCGATCTGGGTTGCTCAGGTTTTTCTTCGATGCCGATAATCCTGTCCCCGGACATCTCGGCGACGCCGAAACGCTGCGGATGCTTTACTTGCTTAAGGAGTATCCTGGCGCCGGCCTGCTGGGCAATGAATTTGTCGGCATAACTTTTGAGATTTGCCTGAAAGATATTGTCGCCGAGGATGACGGCGAGAGGATGGCCGTCTGCGAAATTTTCCGCTAATGCCAGGGCTTGCGCGATTCCGCCGGCCTCGTCCTGGACCTTGTACGTGAATCGGCAGCCGAAGTTTCTTCCGGAACCCAGTAAGCTGACCACGTCGCCCATATGCTCGATGCCTGTTACAATCAGGATTTCCTTAATGCCGATCGCAGTAAGCTTTTCAATAGGGTAAAAAATCATCGGCTTCTGCCCCACCGGCAGCAAATGTTTGTTTGTAACCTTTGTCAGCGGCATAAGCCGTGAGCCTGTTCCCCCGGCGAGAACTATACCTCTCAAGTTCATATTCACCTCACTATTCTCAAGTAATTGCTTTTGTGGCTCCCGTAGTGAAACCGCCGTCTACCAAAATTATCTGGCCGGTAATATAGGCCGATGCGTCTGACGCCAGAAAGATAACCGTGCCGTCAAGATCATTTGGCAGGCCCGGACGATTCAGGGGAATTCGGCTCTTGATATTTTCTACCCACTGCTTGTTCTCATACAAAGCCGCGTTTTGAGCCGTTTTGAACCAGCCCGGGGCCAGGACGTTGACCGTGATTCCGTATTTGCCCCATTCTGCGGCAAGACTCTTAGTCATCATCAGTACTCCACCCCGGCTGGCCGTATAAGGTGCTATTCCCTCCATGCCGAAAACGCACGTGCATGAACCCATATTTATTATTCTGCCGTAATTGCGTTTTATCATTTCCCTGCCGACAGCCTGGGCACAGAAGAAGTTGCCCTTGAGATTGGTTTCCAGAACGGTGTCCCAGTCCTCCCATGAGAAATCGGCGCTTGGGCTTCGGATATTTAAGCCGGCATTATTGACAAGAATATCAATCTTACCATACTCTTCTATAGCCATCCGGACCATATTTTCGATATCGCTCTGCGATAGCACGTCCACCTGGACGGCTAATGCCTTTCTGCCGAGAGATTCGATTTCTTTTTTGTATTCGGTCAGGCTCGATAATTTCCGGCTGGTAATCACCAGATTTGCGCCGGCTTTCGCAAGTGCCCTGCCGAAATACTGGCCAAGGCCCCGGCTGGTCCCGGTTACAATTGCAACTTTGCCCGATAGGTCAAACAACTCCTGCATTTTTGATTCCCTAAATAAGTGCCTAAAGTTGAGAGTGACTAAAGTGCCTAAAGTTGTTCCCAAACGCCGTCGTTCTATGTTTAACTTTAGTCACTTTAGCTCACTTTAGTCACTTCTTTTTATGGTTCTAAAACGATTTTCACAAGATTTTCCTCGGCCTTGAGCAATCGGTCGAAAGCATCCGGCCCTTCCTGCAGCGGCAAGACATCGCTTATCAACGGTTCAACATTGATTTTGCCCGAAGCGACGAGCTCTATACAATCGCGGAATTCACCGGAACTTGCGTATGAGCCGGTAAAAGTATGCTCTTTGGCAATTAATTGCTGCAAGTCAAATTCAGCTTTCTTTTCCAGATTGCCGACGGCGACAACGTGTCCGCCCATTCTTGTTATGGAGACGGCGTCTGCGAAAGTCTTTGCATAGCCGACCGCTTCGAGAGTAACGTTGGCCCCTTTGCCTTCTGTTTCCTGCAGAACCGCCTCGGACAAATTTGACTTGAGCGGATTGATGAGCTTGTCGGCCCCGAGCTTCTTCGCCAGATCCAGCCGGAATTCGTTTATATCAACAGCTATAACTTTGGCGGCGCCCCGCAATCTGGCCGCCTGTAAGATGAAAAGACCGATTGTCCCGGCTCCGATTACAACGACGGTATCCTTGTTCGATATAGGTGCCCTGTTGGCGGCGTGAGTGCCGATTGATGCCGGTTCCAAAAGGGCTGCATTGACGAACGACAATTCATCCGGAATTTTCGAAACAATCCACGACGGTACGGCAACATATTCGGCAAAAGCGCCATGTCTTTTGAACGACGGAACTGAGACGCCCAGGACTTGCCGCTTGTCGCAGCGATTGATGCGGCCCGAGAGGCAGGATTCGCACTTGTTGCAATAAACGGTCGAATCGAAGCAGACCCGGTCGCCCTTCTCAAAACCACTTACATTTTTACCAAGCCCTTCGACGATGCCGGCTGCCTCGTGGCCCATGATCAGCGGCGGAATTCTCCTGCCCGTCTTGCCGGTATAGCCGTGAACGTCCGAGCCGCAGATTCCACAGGCCTTGACGCGAATCAGCACATCGTCGTCGCCAGCCGCCGGATCGGGGAAATCCGAGTATTCGAATGAATACGGTTTGGTGTAAATTAAAGCCTTCAATTAAGCTCTCCGTTGAATAAAGTCAAAATAAGCTAAAAGCACGTAAAAGTCGGCCTGATTTTAACTTGTGGTCGAAGGTCTGTCCACTTTCTTTTGGAGCTGCCAATTCGGTCAATCAGACAAAGTTACATTCCTGCCGGTTTCTTCGGGTTCGAAAATGTGAATCTTTTCGAGGTTAAGGTATAGTTTTGCATTATCATTGACCTCAAGCGTAGTGTGAGGATCGATACCGGCGATGAATTTCTGTCCCGAGGTATGGGTCAGATAGACATCCGTCCTGTTACCGACCGGCTCAATGACGTTGACTGTCGCGGAAATGGCATTGTCGGCAAATCCGGGGTACTGATGCGGCGAGATATTCTCCGGTCTTACTCCCATGAACATCTGCTTGCCATCATATTCTTGCGGCACGGTTTTCATGTGCTGCGGCAGCCTGAGGGCATCATTGCCGATTACAAAATACGCCGAATCGTTTTTGAGTTTTAGACTGCCTGCGAAGAAATTCATCGGAGGTGTGCCGAGAAAGCCGGCGACGAATTTATTGACCGGCCTCTCATAGACCTCCATCGGGCCGGCAGTTTGTTGTATTTCGCCGTTACGCATCACGCAAATCCTGCTGCCCAGGCTCATCGCTTCGGCCTGGTCGTGGGTAACATAAATGGTTGTTGTTCGCAATCTCCGGTGCAGGCTTTTCAACTCAGCGCGGGTTGTAAGGCGCAACCCGGCGTCGAGATTGCTCAAAGGCTCGTCGAACAGAAACACTCTTGGGCTGCGGACTATAGCTCTGCCGAGAGCCACCCGCTGGCATTGGCCGCCGGAAAGACCCCTTGGTTTACGATGCAGCAGATGTTCGATCTCCAGTAGTTTCGCAGCTTCTTCAATGCGTTTTTTTATCTCAGCCCTGGGGACGCTTCGCATTTTCAGGGCGAATGCCATGTTCTGATAGGCGTTCATGTGAGGATATAAAGCGTAGTTCTGGAAAACCATTGCCACATCGCGATCTCTCGGAAGAACATTATTGACAAGACTGCCGCCGATATAAATATTGCCGGAGGTGATTGTTTCCAGTCCCGCGATCATTCTTAATGTTGTGGTTTTTCCGCATCCGCTCGGTCCGACAATCACCATAAACTCGCCGTCGGTGAGCTCCAGATTGAAATTGGAGACTGCTGTTACTTCGCCGTCAAAAACCTTGGTCACATCTTCTAATAAAATCCGAGCCATGCTTTTCGTCTCAATAGCATTCAAAAAATCTTTCGCCGGAACTGACACTTTGCGCGCCAGGCAAACAAAATACCTATCAGAATATAGCCAACCATACAAGCCAACATCCAAACCGTTGAGTCAACAACGTCCATAGTACCTCGCCCAGGCCAATAATATATTCCTGTCACCACTGCTCTTTTGCCGGCGGTAGCTATCATTATATTCCCCATGTGAACAAAAGGATTCGTATCCAAATAGGCATTAACCAGCTTATGAGCATCACGGGTGAATGGGGTGTTAATTGAGGCAATAATGGCCATCAACAGAGGCAATATCGCCCAGATTGCCGCCACCAAGGCAAAATTCATCAGAACCGCCGTAGTAGTGTGCTTAAAGCGGGAACTAAAATACAATCCACTGCCGGATAAGAAAACTATTATCCATATCACCAAAATTCCTGTCTGTATTATTGCCAACGGGTGTATAAAACCTATAAGACTAAAGGCGATAATATGTCCAAACAGCAGCAGCCAGGCGGGAAAACACCGCCTCAGGGCCCCAACGAACTTGCCGAACAGAATGTCTTTGTCATCCAGGGGCGTTGCCAGTAATACAGGCCAGGAGCGGGATTCTACCTCGGTAGTGATACTTGTCGCGGGAAGAACGATTGTGAAGAGCATTCCCACTCCCAGGAAAATTATGGCAAACGCTGCATGGGTTTCCGCATCATCCAATACAAGTGTTTTGGCGCAAATGTAGTATGTTCCACTCAATAGTACCAGAACGATGAAAGCAAAAATGCAGGTGCGGATTTTATGATGCCTGAACATTGGTGATCTTAGCTCTTTCCAGATAATCGGAGGACCGATGACGCGTCTGATCGCCCCGGTGAAAGGCTGCGGATTGGTTCCGGTTTTCTTTGCTGTACGACGAGAGCGTAGCTTACCGAAGTAACCGTCCAACTGTCCCGTGGCCTGACGCAGTGCCACTCTGCGGACCATAATCATAGAGACCAATAACAGAAGGACGGATGCAGCCAGCATTATGCCACAGTGCAAGGGCCAGAGATAAGCGGGCATTCCAGCCGCGGCACGCGGTTCTATCATCATCATAGTATTGAAGAACATCGTACAGTAAGGATTCAGTATAATAACTACGGCCGACAGAGTCTTTTCCGAGATGAGCGACCGCAGGTCCATCGTGTTCCAGGACATAACGGCTAAAAGCGGCAATAATACAAAGGGGAAGCGGATTGTCAGGACAGTTATAATGATTGCGATAAAGGCCGGTATGATCGACCGCAGATCCATCGCGTGCCAGGACATAACGGCTAAAAGCGGCAACAACGCAAATAGCAAGCCGATTGTCAGGGTAGTCATAATGATTACAACATAGGCCCTTCGGCTGAATATAGAAAAGAACAAGCTGAGCGAGCCGACAAAAATGACGGTCGTCAGGGTAATACATAGGCTCGATATGACGTAATCCCAGGGCACGCCACCCATGACGCGGATGATGGCCAGCAGAGGCAGACTAATAGCCATTAATAAAATCAACTGTAGCAGTTTGCTGAACAGTTTTCCAATGACGATTTGGAAACTGCTGATCGGCGTAGTCATCAGCAGGCCAAGAGTGCGGTGATAGATTTCATCGCTGATGGATGTGCTGAGCATAATCACGGCGAGAATCTGAGTAGCACAAAACTGAAACCAAACCATATAAACGACGATGAATTTTCCCGCTTCTGCCATTCGGGAGATTCGATATAAGGCTGAGCCGTTTTGTCCCATTGCTTCAATCCAAACCAGGGCTAAAAACGCGGTCAGCAATGCTACATAAGCGAATCGAAGAACATAGTTCCTGCATCGCCGGCTTGAGACGCGAAGCTCCTTATCGAAAATTGGCCCGGTCAGACAGAACGGGCTTAGGAATCGTGCCACAAAATTAGTCAAATCGGTAATCATTATCACAAACAATATGCTCAAAAGACATTACGGCGGAATCGGCACTTGGCGCGCCATCCAAAGAGAACGCCGGCAGCCGTGTATATCAGCATATAGATAATCACAAGGCCGGTCGTCGGCCAGACCTTGTGCCAGGAACTGTCAGGCCAGTCAAAGTTGAGATTCGAGAAACCTGCTTGTGCGTTCCAGCTTCCGCCGGCCCCGTCCATTAGTATAGCAATTTGAGTCGCGGGATTGGCCGATACTAAATCCCCGATGATATCGTAATCGTGAGTGAACACAGAAACTAATCCGAGCACAGAGGGTAATACGACCCAGAGAATCAGAGCCAGAGCGAAGCTGGCGATAACCGCTGAGGTGGTTCGCCTAAAGCGAGTGCTGAAATAAAGACCGGTGCCGGTGAGAAACACGACCAGCCCTGTAACAAATATCGGCATGTGAAAAATAGCTATCGGATGGATGTACCTCATACAGACAAAAAGGAAAATATGGCCGGCCATTAAAAGCCAAATGGGAAGGCAACGGCGAAATACGCCTATAGCCTTGCCCAGAAGTATATGCCAGTCGTCCATGGACGTGGCCAGCAGTATCGGCCAGGACCGCGTCTCCTTCTCCGAGGTAATACTGGTGGCCGAAAGAACTATTGTAAAGACCGAGCCGATCACGGTGAACATCAGCACGTAACTCGTTTGGGTAAAGGCCTCATCCAGATAGTCTTTGCATGTCCCGTAAGTGATCAGCAGAGCAATAATAGCAATGGCCAATCCGATGATGCTGTTTCTGCCATCGGCGCCCTGAATCATCGGAGCCCTAAGCTCTCTCCAGAGAACGGGTGAGCCGGTAACTCGCCTGATGACACCGGGCGGTTCCTGCTGTTCGTCGTGCCGGCGTGAGGACTTCTTTGACTTCTTGGCTCGCATACGATTTGTGACTGACTCAATCTGACCGACGGCCTGCCGCAAAGCCACTTTGCGTACGATCTTGACAGAAATAGCAGTCACCAGGGCCGCGGCAACTAACATTAACATACAGTGAATGGGCCAATAGAAGAACGAGACTCCGCTCGGCGTAATGGCCAACATTACCATCGTTTTTGGCGCAGAAGGCGTTATCATCATCGCGGTATTTACAGACATTGCAGCGAGAGGATTGACGTGAAGAAGAGCGATCAATAGCGGAAGCACAGTTGCCGGATTCCTGAACAAAGTGCCAGAAAACCACGGGGGGCGTAAAAGGGCGGTAGTTATTGTCGGGATAAAGAAATAAAGAGAGCCGAGAGTCACGACGGTTTTGATAATAACTACGTAGGCTCGCCGGTCATTGATCGAAAAATGCAGGCTGAGCGAGCCGGCAAAGATAACCGCTGTGAGTGTGATACAGAGGCTGGACAGGACGTAATTCCAAGGCACACCGCCGAAAATGCGAACGATAGCCAGCATCGGCAGGCTGATTGCCAGCAGCAGGATAATCTGCAAAAGCTTGCTGAAGAGTTTACCCATTACGATTTGAAAGCTGCCGATTGGCGTTGTCATCAGCAGGCCCAGCGTGCGGTGATAGATTTCATCGCTGATAGACGTACTTAGCATAATTACCGCGATTACCTGGGTAGCGATGAACTGAAATGTGACGATAGTTGAGACGATGGTTTTGCCCGCCAGAGCCAGACGGGATTTCTGATATGCCGACGATCCTTCGGATTTGACCATACTGAGCCAGACGATGGTGATGAAGAATGTCAGCAGGATGACGTAGATCAGCCGCAGCGTGTAGTTTCTTTTTCGCCGGCTCGATACGCGAAGCTCCTTATCGAAAATCGGCCCGGTCAGCCAGGAAAAACTCAAAAATCGCGAAACAGAATTTATTGAAATAGTGCTCATATACGTCCAAAAACTGTCAGAAAATGTCGCGCCTCAACCGGCGCCGGGCACACCGTGCGAGAGACAGGCCGGTTGCCCCAATAGTCAAGCTGCGAACAATTGTCACGCTAAAGTACAACCACTGCCCCCCCCTGCGAAACACAGCCGTATAGAAAAACCGATTCAAGGGATTGAATGCGCCACAGAAAAAAAACGTTATCGCAAGGTGCAAACCAATTGTGGCGGCGACCGCTGTCGTGGTAGTCCTTAAACGCGTCCCGAAATACAAACCGCTGCCTATCACAAACAGGACAGAAGATGCGAGAGGCAGCAGGTTTATAACTATAACAAGGATGCTCTTTATGCCTACCAGCTTAAAGTATAGGATGGAAAACAGGATGAAATACATTAGCAGCAGCGGAACATTTCGCCTGAATGCCGCAATTGCCTTTCCTCGAACAATGTCTTTGTCCTCCAGCGGTGTGGCTAGCAACACAGGCCAGGTGCGGGCCTCCTTCTCGGTGGTTATACTGCCGGCAGAGAACACTGCCATCCGAACCAAGGCAACCAGGTAGAAGGTGTAAATGAAATACGGCGGAAGGAAAGAGTTCCTACCGCTACTGAGCAGCAGCAGAACAGCAGCGATAAGAAAAGCACCGATTAACAGAGCAAACATCGCAGCCTCTCCTCTACTTCGACCGATGAAACCTTTGCGCATTTCCTTCCAGACGATTGGCGGGCCTGTGACCGGTATAATAGAGCTGTCCGGGGATTGGGAGCCTGTTTTGAAGAAAATGCGAGTGAGCATTCGTTCCAAAACCCCCGCTGGCCACAGCTTTGCTGTCGAACTAAACGTGCCAACCGGAGCAGCTTTTCGCATGCGCCAGACTGCTACGGCAATTAAAACGGTCGTGACGGCCAACATAAGCAGGCAGTGCAGGGGCCAGGAAAAGAAGTTCGTGACTCCGCTTCGAATGAATATTGCACTTGAAGCTCCGAATGCCACGAATGGATTCGTCAGGGCCAGCAGCGATTGAGTCACCTGCCTGTCAAATATGAACATTCCCTTAACCGCGAGCATATTGAACAATCCGGGCAGCGCGCCTAAGAACACCATGTAAACCATGACGGTTACAAGAATGACCGTATGAGAATGGCGATAGATTATCGATAACAACAGGCTCAAGGCGCCCGCGAGAAGAGTTGCGGTCAAAGTGATGCAGACGCTCGATACCACATAATCCCATGGCACACCTCCGAAGATTCGGATAATTGCCAATAGCGGTAAACTTATTGCCAGCAGTAACACCAACTGCAAAAGCTTGCTCAGGAGCTTGCCGGTTATGATCTGGAAGCTGCTGATGGGTGTGGTCATAAGGACGCTCAGTGTGCCTGTATGGATTTCATCGCTGACCGAAGAGTTGAGCATTACGATAGCGATGAGTTGAGCGGCAATAAATTGAAACCAGACAATAGTAGTGATTATTTGTCTGCCTGCCGACGATAATCTCGAAATTTGATAAACGGCCGAACTGGAACTGCGCACGCCGAGAGTAGAGTACCATATCGACAAGATGGAAATACTCAACAACAGGATATAGGCGAAGCGGAGGAAGTAGTTCCTTTTTCTACGGCTGGAGACACGTAGCTCCTTGTCGAAGATGGGCCCGAAGAGCCGGACCGGATCAAACAAGTTTGAAAACGTGCTTGTCAATGCCGTTGTCATAGTGGCCTCTTCTGCCGCTCATTATCTGAAGTTGAGTTCATCTTATTACTGCTTGTTTGCTCAGTGAACCACGCCTTTAGTTAATTGCAGGAATGCGTCGTCGAGTTTAAGCCGCTCGGGCTGGATGGAGATAATATCCAAACTTGCATTAACCAGCGTCCGTGCGACGATTCCGTTGGCATGCTGGCCCTCATGGAACGTGACGGCTATTTCGCTACCGATTGCCTGGACATGGCGGACCTGGGGCAGAGCGGAGAGCAGCTCAATAGCTTTGTCCTGATGGTCGACCACCCTGACTCTGACCTTGCTTTCGATTCCGAGCCGGGGGCGAATTTCTTCAAGCGTGCCGCTGAAGACAAGCCGGCCGTGCTCGATAATGCCGACGTGGTCGCAAATTTCCTCCAGCTCGCTGAGAATGTGGCTGGAGATCATAATGGTTTTGCCCATGCGTTTGAGCTCCCGCAGCAGCTCTCTTATTTCGATTCTGGCGCGCGGGTCGAGCCCGCTGGCCGGCTCGTCCAGTATCAGCACCTTTGGATCGTGTATCAGAACTCGCGCCAGGCCGAGCCGCTGCTGCATGCCGCGGGAAAGGCTGTCAACTGTGGCGCTCTTTTTTGACTCAAGATCCGTAAGTTCGAGTACGCCTTCGACGATAGATTTACGTTTCTTACGCTCTATGCCGAACGCCGCGGCGAAGAATTCAAGATACTCGAAGACTTTCAGGTCATCGTACACACCCATAAAATCGGGCATGTATCCGACGAGCCTGCGGACTTTTTTGCCGTCTTTGGTGACGTTCAGCCCGTTGATAAAGGCGCTGCCCCGGGTCGGCTCCAGGAGTGTCACCAATATTCTCATGGTGGTCGTTTTCCCGGCACCGTTTGGACCGATAAAGCCGAATATGTCGCCGTCTTTAATGGTCAAATTCAAATCGTCGACGGCCGTTAGATTGCCATAGTTCTTAGTCAGATTTTTAGTTTCGATCATTTCGGTATTTCCTCTTTTTGCTCTTTTGGAAAAACGACAAGCCGAGCCAACTGTATGTGATTGCGTTTATATGTGCGATCTTTGAGACCAAACGATATGGGAGCCTGATCGTACTCAACGGAGACGACCGCGGCTCCGCTGGTAAGATACGCGCTCATGGTTTGAGTGCGCTGCAGGCATCCCTGGGCAAAAAACGCATCCTCCTTTTTGAAGTTAATAGGAGAGCTGCCCCGTCGAGAGTAATATTCGCTATAACGTTCCGCGCTGTAGTCGTCCCATATGCCCATTCTATGGGACCGGCTACGGAACTGCCTGCTTTGGCCGGCCGGCACGTCGCCGAATGTTATGCCGCGATTGTTGCTTAGCAGTACCCGGCCGATTAGAATCGGGGCCTTGGACTCATTTATAATGTCAATAACAATCTCATCGCCCTGAGATTGCACTTCAGCGTCGAACGGTACCTTCTGCAGTGACGATTCGTTAAGCAGGCACTGGACATCCCATATATTGACCGGTATGGAATATGGCAGATTTCCGC
>CAZHBL010000128.1:0-10855 GCA_964530105.1 uncultured Pirellulales bacterium
ATGGAGAAATTTACTATCGATATGTCGCCAGGTCTGAAAAAATCCGGCATGCTGAATTGAGGCAAATAATTGAACAGCGCGTTGACCGTGAAAATCAACGTTGGCAGGAATTATTCCAAAAGATAGCGCAAATAGGCCCTGAAAATGCCAATACATCTGAATCGAGTTTTATTTCTAATGCATCGACACATTCATTTAGCTTCTGCTCAATAAGAGCATTTGCCTCATAAACTTCGGATTCGGACATGACAAACTCTCTATTTATTTACTTTGTTTATTGCTCCAGCGAGCCTTCGCTGCTTCTCGAGCTATCTTGCTTCGTTGTTCTGCGGATAGCTTTGTTGCCCTTGCCTTACCTCCTTTTAGGCCACCAAGCCTTCCAAGTATTACGGCAGCAGGATTTTTACCTTCTGCAATCGCCTTAGCCTGTAATTCTTTCATAGTTGCTTCATCTACGATAGACTTAGCAATTTGGTTCAAATCTGAGGGTTTCTTCCTTGAGCGTTCAGGCATAATTCTAGTATATATTGGCAGAAAAGTCAAGTCAAGCCAAAAAATCATTAAAAAATCACTTTTTATAGCGACCATCTTTACTTGTCAAAGAACAAAAAACTATTAAAATACTGTTAAGCGGGAAATAAGGTTCCCGCAGAAAGGAGCGTTTTATGGATTTGCCGCTCGTTAAATACCATATACAGGAATTGCGTAAACTTATAATACAAGATTGTAATCCTATCTTTGGCCAATTACCTGTCGACTTAGAACGTCTACTAAATAGCTTACTACTTAAAAACATCAAAGAAGCACGCTTTATTCCAATTATTGCTTTGCAAGTCGAACGCAAACGAAGACAAGCCATTGAGAACCTCCTCAAGCAGATCCAGAAAAATCCTGCTTATCCTGACGAAGTGAAAGCCGATATTGCAAAAGCTCAAGAAGAAACGATGAAGAAATATCAAGAGCAAATGAAAAATCTTCGTCAGACTCAGAAGCAAGCGACCTAAAAAGCTGATTAAGTTGCTTTATTTTGCGTTCTTGTTCGAAATTTACATGTTTAATTTTCATACTGACCCACTACCCATGAGTCTGATTTCACCAAGTGTCTATTTGCTTTGTAATGGCGTTTAGCAGTATTAAAAACAGGTTTTCTGGGACTAACTTGACTTTTTAGCAAAATGGGCCTATATTTATGTAGTCCGGCGGAATAAATTACGCCGGTTTAACCACCCCATTATCGGGGGGAGGTGCTTGAACTTATGCGATTCCAGACATATTTAGTACAAGGATGGTAAATAATAATCAATAATCAGCTATCAATGATCATTTAGCATGGCAGGGATGTTCGATAACAGTATGGTTCTTCAGGTTCAGCAGGCCAACGATATCGTTGACGTAATTGGCGAGCATGTGAGTCTAAAGAAAAAGGGGCGTGAAATGGTGGGTTTGTGCCCCTTTCACGATGACCATCGGCCGAGTATGAACGTTAATCCTGTCAAACAGATCTTCAAATGTTTTTCCTGCGGGGCCGGCGGGGATGTATTCAAATTCATTCAGATGCGGGAAAATCTGACTTTTCCGCAGGCAATCGAGAGATTAGCCGAGCGTGCCGGCATAAAACTCGAAAAAAGGCAAATTCCAAGACGTCTTGCGAGCGGAGCCGACGCAGAACAAAACGGGCAGATAGAGGATGTCGATCCGAACAGGCTGGCCAAGGCCAACGCCTGGGCGGCTCAATATTTCCAGCAGAAACTCAACGATGATAAAATGGGTAAGTTTGCCCGGGATTATCTCGCCGAAAGGCAGATTAGTCCGGAAAGCATCGAAAAATGGCAGCTTGGCTTGGCGATCAATTCTCCGGATGGGCTTCTCAATGAGGCGAAGGCCAAAAAAGCGTCATTGAAGCTGCTGGAGCAAGCGGGGCTTATCCTCGGACAGAATCAGGACAAGTTCGTCAACCGGCTGATGTTTACGATTACCGATGTGACTGGCCGGGTGATTGGCTTTGGCGGCAGGACGCTGGACGATAACAGCGCCAAGTACATCAATTCGCCCACGACGGTGCTGTTCGATAAGAGCAATTCACTCTACGGCCTGGAGCAGGCCCGGCATGAAATTGTCTCGACTGGTACTGCTATCGTAGTAGAAGGCTATACTGACTGCATCATGGCGCATCAGTTCGGTTGCGGTAATGTCGTTGCGGCACTTGGAACCAGCTTCACGACGGGGCATGGGCGCCTCTTAAAGCGGTACGCCAAAAAGGTC
Organism: uncultured Pirellulales bacterium; assembly: GCA_964530105.1. Classification (GTDB taxonomy): domain Bacteria; phylum Planctomycetota; class Phycisphaerae; order Sedimentisphaerales; family Anaerobacaceae; genus JAFGPJ01. Next base: position 2,263 of record CAZHBL010000128.1, read on the forward strand.
ATCCTGATATTCGACAGCGACGTAGCGGGAATCGAGGCGGCCAACAGGGCGCTGGATGTCTGCCTGGCCCAGCGAATCGATATCAAGCTGGCTTCCGTGCCGGAAGGCAAAGACCCGTGTGATTTTCTTTTAGCCGCTGGAAAAGAGGGCTTTGAACGGCTCGTTGCTGAGGCAGTTGACGTCTTCCAATTCAAATGGGACAGGCTGAGGGAAAAATTCGCTACCGATGATACCTTGGCGGGCAAGAAATCGGCCATTGACGAATACTTGCAGACCATCGCTACAGATCTTCAGGCGGGCAAAATTCACGATATCGACTTAGGGCTGCGAGTAATCCAGATTTCGAAGATTATCGGTCTTGAGAGCAGGCAAATCAACGCCGAGCTGACCAAGCGGTTGCGCGGATCCATTCGGGCGACCAGTCAAGCGCGCGGGAGCCCGACTGTCCAGACCATCGATTATGGGCATGGTCGTTTCGCAGCGGCGCAGCGTCAAGTGCTGGAAGTGCTGCTGAACGAGCCGAAACTGTATGAGACGGTAAAGCAAAAAATTACAGCGGATTCGTTCGATGTACCGGTACTTGGGCGGGTAGCATCAATCCTTTTTGAGGCGCTGGATAACGATATAAATGCTTCATTGAAAGAGATTCTGGCCCGGACCGAGTCTGTGGAGCTTGGAAACTGCATCATGGAATTGGCGGGGGCCGGTCAGGAAAAGGGCAATTTCGAATCCAGCTTAGCCGGGGCTTTGAGTACGATTGAGCAGTATACGGTACAGAAACAAGATGGCCTCACCGAAAGTACCGAGGACCAAAGTGAGTTTCTACGAAGAGTTTATGATAGTACGGAAAAGACAAATCCGCATAACGTGGGAATGGTATAGCGAACAACCGCGGGCAAATGGCCGTAAAAGCAAATGGGGCACTGAGATGCTTGCAATTATGCTTGGTTAAGAATAAATTGATTTTCCGTGGCGTGCGATTACGGATTAATTTTGAAAATATAGACAAAGGTGCTAATTGTGGCAAAAAAACAAAAAAAGACACGTAAAAAAAAGACTGCTAAAAAACAGGCTGTTGAAGAAATCGTGAATGATAGCGAGTCGGCAGAGATCGACAAAAGCAATGACACTGAACAGCAGATAAAAATGCTCATTAAAAAGGGCGAGAAAAAAGGATTCCTCACCTACGAAGAAATGAACGATGATTTGCCCGAAGACGCTGTTAGTGCAGTCCGCCTGGACCGGTTGCTGGCGACTCTGGATGAGAGGGGAATCAGCCTGCTCGATGAGGCTGATGTGGTTTCGCAACAGGCTGCGAAAGCAGAGGATGATGAGTTTGATGAAGCTGAAGTATCACTGGATGAAGAAGATGAAGACAAAGATAAACAGCTCAAAGACGAGGATGAACTGCTCGAAAAACGACTCGTCGGCGAAGATGGTGCTCGACGAATTGACGACCCTATCCGCATGTATTTGACTCAAATGGGCCAGATACCGCTGCTGACGCGGAATTCTGAAATCGCTTTGGCAAGAAAAATTGAACTGGCTCGAATGGCCTTTCGGAGAAAAATGCTCCAATGCGACTACTGTGCCAGAAACTCCCTGGATTTACTACAGCAAGTCCACGACGGCTCGATGTCTTTTGATAGAACGATTAAAGTCGGCACCGTACAAAACATGACCAAAAGCGTGATAAAAAAACGACTCCCCGAAAACATCAAAACAGTAGACGGGCTGCTCAAGGTCAACCAAAGTCTGTTTCGGCAGATTCTCAACGACCAAAACAAGAGCGAGGGCAAGGAGGCATTGAAACAACTGCGCAGATCCAAGCGAAAAATCGCAACACTTCTCGAAGAGCTCAGCCTGCGAACCAGCAGAATTCAACCGATAAAAAACAAGCTCCACGGCATTTGCGAAAAAATGTATCAATTAGAACAGTTGATCCAGGCAGGTCCCAACGGCGACATTACCGCCCAGGACATAGAATCCATGAACCAGGAGCTGAACGGCCTCCAGGAATTGGTCATGGAAACACCGGAGCAACTCGCCAAAAGAATATCCGTTCTCGATAAAGTCTACTCCCAATACGAGGAAACAAAGCGAACGCTCTCCAGCGCGAACCTGCGCCTCGTCGTCTCCATCGCCAAGAAATATCGCAACCGCGGCCTTAGCTTTCTCGACCTCATTCAGGAAGGCAACACCGGCCTGATGCGCGCCGTCGACAAGTACGAATACCGCCGGGGCTACAAGTTCAGCACCTACGCCACCTGGTGGATCCGCCAGGCCATAACCCGCGCTATCGCCGACCACGCACGGACGATTCGTATTCCCGTCCACATGATCGAGACGATGAGCCGGCTGAGAACCGCCGGCAAGGTCCTGCATCAAAAATTAGGCAGAGAGGCGACCGTTGAAGAAATCGCCGTGGAAGCCGAGATGAGTATCGATGAGACCCGCCGGGTCCTAAAAATCTCGAAGCATCCAATCAGTCTTGACAGGCCCATCGGCGAAAGCGAGGACAGCTACTTCGGCGACTTTATCGAAGATAACCAAATCGATTCGCCCGTCGCTTCGGCTACGCAGGAAATGCTCAAAGACAGGATCGATGTGGTCCTGAAAACCCTTTCCTACCGCGAGCGTGAGATCATCAAGCTCCGCTACGGAATCGGCGACGGCTACACTTATACATTAGAAGAGGTCGGCCGAATCTTCAAAGTCACCCGCGAGCGTGTCCGCCAGGTCGAAGCCAAGGCCATCCGCAAGCTCCAGCACCCCGTCCGATCCCGAAAGCTCGAGGGTTTCATGGACCACAAAACCGCGTGAAATCCCCCCTCGTCATCCCGAGCCCGTTCGGCTTAGCTCAGAGCCTGCCCTGAGGTATTCGAAGGGGTAAACTGCGTCGAGGGATCTGATTATCCACAGGATGCCTTACGGTATTGATATTTAGCCCCACAATTAATTGCGGGTTTTTTTGAAATGATATCATCGCAAAGCCCGCAGACCATACTCCCGCAATCCTTCGATCCGTTCTAAATCGGGTTTATCGCGGGATTTTTTCCCTATACTATATCGTGCGAGGTAGCATATAGCTTCGCATTAGTGATGCCGGTTGACTTGAGGGTCATAGCCCTTTGTTCGAACAAGGCGCGCAGACCAATCACCCATATGAAAAGGCAAAAAGCACCTTCTTGTTGGTTCAGCGTGCCTTGGAGTCCGAAATTAAGATGCAGAGAATGAGCAGAAAATTAGTACGCGTCCTCCTCATCTCCTTCTTCCGGCTCGCACATACATTCAGCTGCCGGCTCCCAACAACCGGAACAGACTCCATCCTCGATAGGGGCACCGCAAACTTTGCACGGCTTACAACCACACGTTTGACACATTTTTCCACACCTTAAAAAGAATCATATTAATTTCAGTTCGACCAACAAGGCCTGGAAATTCTTAACAAGCTTCCAACGGCGCTGAAATAATAAACTCCCGCCCAAAAAAAACAATAAAATTATTAAAATATTTTTCTTGGCTCACCGTCATCCCGAGCCCGTTCGACGGAGTCTACCCTGAGCATAGCCGAACGGGCTCAGTGTCTGCCCTGAGGAATTCCAAGCGGTAACCTGCGTCGAAGAATCTATTAAAATGGTCGCGGCAAAGTTTGCAAAACAAGCCACGACCATTCATTTTAGCGCACGTTGTCATTCTGAATGTAGTGCAGCGAAATGAAGAATCTCATTTGTCCGTTCTAATCCCAGATGCTTCGCTTGGCTCAGCATGACAAAAGTAAGAATTAAAAGTTCTCTCACATGCTCTTAGGGCGTCTCAATGTTAGGATCAGCCGGGGGGATTTCCTCGAACAAATGCTCGGCAATGACTATCAGGTCCTGGACATCGACGAAGCCGTCGCCGAACGGCGTCGGGCCGATATCACACAAATAAAAGGGCTGGTAGATTCTAAAGCTGCCAGCCCTTTGACAATATTGGGCGATTTATTTCCTTTAGAGTCAGGCTACTATGCTTGTGCCGTAATTTGACTATGGACTCACTACTCGATTGTAAATACGAACGTCGTCGACCAGGCCGGACCAGAGGCTGCCCGTTTCTACTCCATTGCCAGCGCCAATAAACAAGCCGCCTTCACCGCTTTCCAGACCGGGCAATGGTGCATCGTCTCTCGCAACCTCCGCTCCGTCAACGTATAAATGCCTGTATGAGCCATCCCACACGAGACCTATCCGGTGCCACTTGCCATCGGTGATGATTGTCTGGGATAGTAAAGCACTGTTGGCCCCAGTGGAGCTTCCGAGTTCGGTCATCAGCCTGCCCTCTGCATCCGCCATGAGGCAATTGGCGCCATCCATTCCTTGCGAATGCGAAATGACTACCTGGCCCGGGGCGCCACCTTTGATCCAGGCCAGAACACTGAAAGGCCCCTCTGACGGATCCAGTACGAAGCTGGTGATAACGTAGTTATCTACCCCATCCAGTTGAAGTGCACCGTCCACTTGCCCGCCGGCAGGCTGCCAGGCCGCATCGCCAAGAACATAACCGTCCTTGCCACCGACACTATCCCCGGCGGATGTGCCTTCTGACTCATCGAGTGCCCAGTGGGCGACCAGCGCAGGATCGATAACTTCCTTGCCAAGATAATCGGCAAGAACAATCAAATCCTGGAGATCAACAGTTCCATCACCCCAGGCAAACGGGCCTATATCACACACAGGGTCGTCAGTGGCCCAGTACCTCGCCATGCACAGCAGGTCCTTTCCATCCACTTGGCCGTCGCCGTTGAAGTCAACAATGGGAATGATCGGTGCCTGCCAATTTTCCCAAACGCCGCCAGAATTCGTGACGAAATACAGTGTGGAACCATCCCGCGAAATGTACGGCATAAGCTCGTTCATAGAGCTATTGACCGTCGATCCAAGGTTCACCGACGCCTGCCAGGGGGAAGAAACTGTGGCGCGCCGAGCCATCCAAATGTCGGAACCCCCATGCCCACCCGGCCGAGGGGCTGTACCCCCCTCAAAGTCGTCTGAGAAGAGGAGCAGGAGTCCATCTGGCGAGAGGCAGAGATCAGCATCATAATATGGACTGTTCACAGCGGGGCCAAGATTCTCCAGTTCGCCCCAGGGATCGTCCATCTTTGCCCGTCTCGCCACGTAGATGTCGCCGGAACCGTACCCACCGGACCGCCGCGAGCTAAGGTAGAGCTCCAGGCCATCCGGCGACTTCCAAGCGTCGAAATCGGCAGCAGAGCTATTGATCGGAGGGCCCATATTCACCGCCTGACCCCAGGGATCCGTCGTCGTCACGCGTGTCGTCATGTACGTATCGAAGCTCCCGTATCCACCAGGCCGGTTGGATGTGAAGTGAAGCGTGAGGCCGTCATCGGAGATCCATGCACTATTGTCATGATTGGCGCTGTTGACTGCGGGTCCGAGATTCTCGGGGGCACTCCAATCACTGTCAACCGTTGCACGTTTGACCACGCAGACGTCATAGCCGCCGGACCCACCAGGCCGGTCTGACGCTATGTAGATCTCCAACCCATCAGAGGAGAAGCAATCGATGGACTCGTGCGCAGGGTCGATGACCGGGATGACGGTCCTGAGGTTCACTGGTTCGCCGAATATGAAATCTGCACACGCTGAGGGTGTGTTCAGACCTGACAAAAGACAAAGCCCAAGCAGTGACATGGCCACGCCACGAGTGGCCACGCCATGAATTGACAACATTGGCATTTGAAACGACTTCATGTTACACCTTCCTTTCTTTTTCTGCCCTAAGGCAATACATGGTACTTGAATATCATTTTCCCGTTCTTCAACAGAGAAGACGAGCTGATAACCGAATGGACCGCTGATGATGCGCCTGATCTTTCGCACCTCAGCAACCTGCAAATCCGAAGATGACCCTCCGCTGAGAATGGCCGACCAGCGCCGCATGTCGGCAATGGCTTTGGTCCGCTCGTGCAGGCAATCGTAGAAGTGCGCGCGTCTGGAATATGCGTATGCATCCTGTGGATCAGTCTCAATCCTGCGACTGTAGAGTGCAAGCATCTCCCGGAAGTGCTCGTCCATCGTCTGGCCCGGACCCAGGGCCTGGACGAAGCTGACATTCGGATCGAGGTCGGCTGCCCAGATCTCGAAGTACGGGTCCTTAACATTAAACAGCAGACTCGTGCCGTCAGGGGTCAGTGAGACGGCGTGCACCGGAGCCTCTAAGATTTGCCTCGGTTGTCCTTCTGCCAGATCGTAAGTCCACAAGCCAGATCCTACGTCAGTGGACTGCATCCCACCAAAACAGAGTTCCCGACCGTCTAAGGACCAGACCTCTCCAGTTATCGTAAAGGGCAAAGTCAGCTCTTTGATTACCTTCTGTGAGGCCAGCTCAACAACTCGTAGCCATTGGCCTTCCGAGTACGCGACATACTTCTCATCAGGTGATATTGTGGGCAACCGGTCGGGACAGGGCAAGATCGATTGAGGACCGGCAGCGCCATCTTCGATGGAAATCTTATATAACTTTTTGTCTCTGGGCGATTGATAGTAGATATGCTTTGCATCCGAACTCCAGGCTGGCCAACCACCGGTAGCCAGGCGTCTTGGTTCCGTGCCGTCGGCGTTCATAATCCATACTTCTTCGTCCTCAAACGCGCGGTGGAGATTGATGCGTTCCGCACTGGCGAGCTCAGGCACAGGAAGGATCGGACAATCCCGCACAAAGGCAAGGTAGCGGCCGTCGGGCGACCAGGCCGGATCCTTGCCGGGCACAATGAGCAAATCCGTCTGACCCGTCTCTACATCGTGAAGGGCCAGCCCGCTGTAACCAAAGAAGCCCGTGCTGAACGCTATCTTCTTGCCGTCCGGGGAATACCGAGCGGTGAAGCCATCTTTAATCACCCGTTTGGCTTTAGTCGAGAGTTGGCGGTGGGTCTTCTCGGCTTCCAGCATTGGCAGGAAGGCCGCCCCCGCTGGCTCACGATCCGCTGGATGCCATGATCGCCCGGCATGGAGGCTGTCGAAGACGTATTTGGCCGACCATTTCTCAAATCGGCTACGAGAGTCAGGGCCGGAGTCTGCAATCTTTTGGAAGTGGACAATTGCCTTGTTGTAGTCGCCGAGAGCGGTCAGAGCACAGAATATACGGAAGTGAAGTATGGCACTGTCCGGCGATGATTTGAGAACCTCCTGCAGATCGGCGACGACACGTTCATAGTTGCCAGCGAGAAGGAGGGTCTCGGAACGTTGGCCCACCAGATCGACATACTCCGGGCTGTCCTTCGGCGTAAACGCAATCGCGGTGTCAAAGTCCTCAATCGCCTCTTGATACCGTCCTAACTCCCGCCATGCACTCGCGCGCAGAGAGTAACCCAGCGTATCGCGCCGCCGCAGGATAGTCATGACCAGCGCATCGTCCTTCATCTTGTCGTATTTTCGAGAAGCGTAATAAGTGAAAGCCCGCAGTCTGCGAGACTCGTAATGGCTGGAATCAAGCTGCAATGCTCTGTCGAGCGAGGCAAGCTGCTCTTTGACTGTGACGGCCGTCATGGCCCGCAGGAAATACGCTTCGGCCGTCTCGGGAAGCAATGCCTCAGCCTTCCGGCGATGCTCCTCAATCTCCTTGAGCTTCTCGGCATTGGGCGATTCGCTCTCCCAGAGGATTCGGGCCAGCAGCGAATGGGCTGCTCCCGCTATCTCGGGGCGTTCATTTAGAAGATCGGTCAGAATGGTCATGGCCTCATCGGAACGACGATTATCAATGAGAATGCCGGCATTTAGAAGCCGGGCTTCGGGGCCGACATGTATGCTGTTAAGAATTGGTTTGATAGTTTCAAGGGCGGCTTGCCGCTCTGCTTTGGCGTACTGCTCGCGGGCCTGGGACAGGATGCCCCTGTGCCGAAAGCCTTCCGCTTCGGCTAATTGGAGCCGGTCCTGATTCCACATCGAAATGATGACAACCACTGCACCGGCTACGACCATCATGGCGAGCGTGGCAATGGTCTGGGAGCGATGCCTGCGTAAGAACTTCCGCACGCGATACGTTGTGCCGGGCGCTCCGGCCATGACCGGCTCATTATCCAGATGACGCCGGACGTCCAGGGCCAGCGCGCTGGCTGTATCGTATCGACGGCTGCGCTCCTTCTCCAATGACTTCATCACAATCCAGTCCAGATCGCCGCGTATCAGTTTAGGCATCAATTCCGGGCTGGATCCATGCAATCTGGCGACATCAGTCAATGCCTTTCCTAATGTACTGAGCTTTGTGGATGGCTTTGTCGGTTCGGCCTGGCATATTATCTTTTGCATCTCAATATAGCCCGCTTTACGCAGTTCTTCTTCGCTGAACGGCGTTGTGCCCGTCAGCAGTTCGTAGAGCAGCACACCGAGCGAGTAGATGTCCGAGCGGGTATCGACATCAAAGTCGCTTAGGTTGGCTTGTTCCGGACTCATATAGGCCGGCGTACCGATTATATGAGCATAACGGGTAAAGAGTGTCTTTTCCGTTAGTTTTTGATTTATCGCCTTGGCGATGCCGAAGTCGATGACTTTGGGGATGGGTAAGCCTTCATGCCTTGTGACCATTACGTTGGTGG
>CAZHBL010000129.1:0-10834 GCA_964530105.1 uncultured Pirellulales bacterium
AGTCTTTTTTTGTGAACATTCACCCAAATTTACGATATTATAAAGGCAGGAGCCGTCGAAGCTCAATATTTAGCCCCCGGATTTATCCGGGGATTTATCTCGCCCGACGGCACAATGTGGTATAAAATTTGTTTTTTTAGATAGAGAAATACACAAGAATATCATGGGACTTTACGATAGAGATTACACACAGGCGGATTTTAAGTCGCAACAGGGACACTTCCGGTATGCACCCCAGATGCGGATAAGCTGGCCAAAAATCACGCCCGTAGTCAAGTGGCTGCTGATTATCAATATAGGCGTATTCTTAGCTGCAATCACAATAAAACCTCTCGGCATTTTCATCTATAACTGGTTTGAGCTTGATCCGCGTTGGCCGCAGGTCCTGCAACTGTGGAGATTGATAAGCTACCAGTTCCTGCACGACCCGGGTTTTGTTATGCACATCTTTTTTAATATGCTTGGCTTGTTCTTCCTGGGCCCAACGCTGGAGCAACACTGGGGCGGCAAAAGGTTCTTATCGTTCTATCTCGGCTGTGGCGTTGCCGGGGCCTTATTCTATTATTTCCTCGTCGCGGTCAAATTCCTGCCTGCCATCTCGATGATCGGCGCTTCGGGCGCAATCCTCGGCATGTTAGCCGCCTGTGCGATCCTTTTTCCGCACTTTGTCGTGTTCATTTTCATATTCCCCGTCCCGATAAGGATAGCGGCAATCGGTTTCACAGCCCTGTACTTCCTGCTGGTAGTAACCAAAGCAGAGAACGCCGGCGGCCACGCAGCGCATCTGGCGGGTATGGCGGCGGGGGCTGCTTACGTTTTTTCACAGTCCTGGCGTGACAAATTCAAATTAAAACTCCAGTCCGGGCACTGGGAAAAGCAAATGGCCACACAGCGCAATCTGCAGGACGAGGTAGATCGTATCCTCGAAAAAGTCCACAACTCCGGTATCCAGAGCCTGAACTCCAAAGAGAAAAAGATCCTAAAAGAAGCCACCAAAGCCGAGCAAATGCGAAACAAATTCTAAATCCAAAGCCTGTTTAGCCCCCGGATTTATCCGGGGATCTTCTGTCTCATGCCGCAATTTGCTGCGCCGCTTTCGCAGCAATTAACAATTTTTTTTTGAAATACAGCGTCGAATTGTGCGACTAAACTTCCATATTTGCAATAAAATTGTAAATAAACAAAAATTGTATGCCGGAGGTACACATGGCAAGATGCACAAGAATGGGATTCGCAGCGGGGTTGATCGTCGTCTCGGCGGTAATGGTCATATCGATTACGGCAATTTCTCAGCAGGCGCAGGGTGCCGAGCACAAAATTCCGAGATTGGAGCTTAAACCGGGCAAAATCCAGTGCCGGACAAAAGAATATGAAGGGATGCGCGGGACGCTTTATGTACCGGAGGACAGAACCAGGCCGGACTCTCGAACAATAGAATTGCCGGTGGTCGTGGTAAAATCTTTGAGCCCGAATCCGGATTATCCAGTATTCCAGTTCACTGGGGGCCCGGGCATTTCGAATATCAATCCAGTAGAGCATGTCGATGAATCGGACCTGGTGAACCATGATGTCGTCGAGGTCGGGTACCGAGGTGTTGACGGGGAGCCCCTGTTAAAGCACCCTCTTTTCGATGAGATTTTCAGGACCCCGGACTTTCTTTCCCAGACCGGCCTCAAGGAAATCGGCAGAAAATTCACCGAGGCATGCACATCGCTGACAGCTGCAGGAATTGACATGAGGCAATACAATATCCTGAATGTGGTTGATGATATGGAAACGGTAAGGACGGCTTTGGGGTATGAGAAAATTAACATCACCGGTGGAAGTTACGGCGGGGCGGTGGTCATGGTCTATTGCCTTAGATACCCGCAAAGCATTCACAGGGCCATTATGGTCGAAGCCGCTTTTCCCTATGATATCGCGTTCGGAAAGCCGTCGGAGTTCGACGCGAGGCTAAATCACATAAATGAGCTTTGGAAGAAGAACGCCGAGGCGATAAAAAGGTCGCCGGATATTGTGCAGACAATGAGAAACGTGTTCGCCAAATTGCCGAAGGAATACAACGGCATGTCCATTGACCGATCAAGAGTGAAATTAATGACCTCATTCGGCATAACCAATCAACGATCTTACGCCAACATGGTTCTCGATGCCTACGTTTCGGCCGAGAAGGGGGATTTCAGCAGCATCGCTGGGATGTGTCTGATGTACGAGATGTTCATGGGTTTAATCGGTTATCCGGGAGACCTGATGGCAAAAACGTTCAGCAGCGTCACCGATCCGGACAGGGATTTTGTTTCTGAATTAGACGATCCCGATTCGCTAATCGGCTCGCCGCTGTCGATGCTCGCATGGGGAGGCTTTCAATACAGCCATTGGCCGGTGATTTCACTCGTGAAAGAGCATCCGCCCACACAGAAATCAACCGTCGAGACATTGATATTCTACGGCAGTAAGCAGACTGGCGAGTCTTTCAGAAAGAGGTACGAGGCCAATTTCACGAACGCCCATTGGGTGATTCTCGACGACCTGGGACATATGGACATCTGGACAATCACGGCCGAGGGGACACAGCATCTGATGTACACATTCTTAAATGAAGGCGTTGTGGACACCTCGAAGTTCGGCCGCATACCCGATTGGGACTTCACGCCCCAGGCGACGTTCCACCAGATGCTCCAGCAGATGACCCAGCAGGGCGGTAAGAGTTGAGTTTCCAGGGCGGATTTGGTATTCTACTTGAAACGAAGCTCGGCGGCGTAGCCGGGCGCTGATCAATTAGGAGAAATACCATGCGCCGTGTAATCATCTCTACTGTCGTATTGGCATTTGTATCATCGTCACCCGTGTTCAGTCAGAAACCTTCCTCGATGCCTGTATCGACCTATTCCATCGTCGCTCGGGATCCGGCCACGGGTGAAATGGGCGTGGCGGTTCAAAGCCACTGGTTCTCGGTCGGCTCGGTTGTCCCCTGGGCCGAGGCCGGAGTCGGTGCCGTGGCGACGCAATCCTTCGTCGACCCGGCCTACGGCCCGCTGGGGCTTGAGCTTATGCGTGCCGGCAAAAGCGCCCCGGCCGCGCTGAATGCGCTGGTTTCGACCGATGAGGATAAAGCGGTCCGCCAGGTCGCCATGATAGACGTCGAGGGCCGGGTGGCAGCTCATACCGGCAGCAGGGCGATTTTCGCCGCAGGTCACCACGTTGGAAAACAATACTCCGTCCAGGCCAACCTGATGGAAAAGCCGACCGTCTGGCCCGCCATGGCCAAAGCCTTCGAATCGGCAGACGGTGACCTGGCCGAGCGTATGCTGTGCGCGCTGGAGACCGCCGAGGCCGAAGGCGGCGACATCCGCGGCCGACAGTCAGCCGCCATTGTCGTTGTTCGAGCTACTGCTACAAGAAAGCCCTGGGAAGACAGGTTGTTCGATTTGCGGGTGGAAGACCATCCGAATCCCGTCGCCGAGCTGCGGCGGCTGGTCCGGCTCCAGCGGGCCTACCAAAAGCTGAACGAAGGCGATATGTGGTTGACAAAGAAAGATTTCGACAAGGCCATAGCCGCTTATAAGGAAGCGACAACAATCGTCCCCGACGAAGCGACCAACGGTGAGGCGGCATTCTGGGTCGGCATAACGTTAATTAACGACGTCAAGCAAGTCGACGAAGGGATTCCATATCTCCTGCGAGCTTACCGTCAGGATCCGCACTGGGCCGAGCTAATCGAGCGGCTCCCGGCTGCGGGTTTGCTGCCCGATGATAAAGCCCTGATTGACAAGCTGACGGCCGCCGTGAGGAAAAAATAGCATTCATGAGTAAATCGGCGGGACATTTGAAAAAGGGAATTTTACTGCTCGGCATAACTTCGATTCTTTGGATTACGCTGCTGCTTTTCCAGTTTCGTATCGTCAACATTTTCGACGCTTACCTGATGAAGTTCCCCGGGCCTATGGTCATCTGGGGCATTATGCTTTTCTGCCCCTTGCTGGCGTCTTATTTCGGCATAAAGATGATTCGCTCTCAACAGAATCAGCCGGCCGGCTGGCTGTTCGCAATATCCGGCGGCTTTTTGTTCATTGCCTTCGTAGTAATAATCGGCATTCCTATAATTATCCAGATGATGACTCCTGAGACTCCGAAGAATCCTACTACGCCGAGACCTTTCAAGGCCCAGACCGGGTTGCCGGTGTTCCCCGGCGCCGAGGGATTCGGCACGCGAACCATCGCCGGGCGGGGCGGCAAAGTAATCGAGGTGACATCGCTTGCCGACGAAGGCCCGGGAACGCTGCGAGCGGCTCTCAACGATCCTTCCGCCCGCATCATTGTCTTTAGTATCGGCGGAACCATCGAGCTAAAATCGGAGCTGCAAATCAATTATCCGTTCGTAACCATCGCGGGCCAGACGGCACCCGGCGGCGGAATTTGCATCAAAGACGCCGGCATAACCGTCATCACCCACGATGTTTTGGTTCAGCACATCCGCGTTCGGCCCGGCAATAAAGGCCCCGTTGACGCCGATATAAACGATGCCGTCTCTATTCTCGGCCCGCATGGAGATTCCGAAGGTGCGTACAATGTCGTGCTTGACCACATCTCCGCGAGCTGGAGCGAAGACGAAACTGTCAGCACCTGGTATGGGGCGCACGATATCACGATTTCACGGTCGATAATCAGCGAAGCTTTGAACCGTAGCCGGCATCGCAAAAAGACGCACAGTGCCGGCCTGCTTATCGGGGACAGCTCTTATAATGTGTCGATACATCACAATCTCTTAGCACATAACGATTTCCGCAATCCGCTCATTTCAAAAGGCGGCACTCACGACATCGTTAACAACGTTATTTACAACTGGGGAATTCTGCCGGCAGAAATCGTCGACTACGACTCGAACACATTTTTGAACTTCGTCGGCAACTATTTCATAGCTGGGCCTTCGACCAACCCAGGGCCGTTCGAAATCTTTTTTCCGGAGGGTGATCCGAAGATTTACGTCCGGGACAATATCGGCCCGCACCGTTCCGACCCGAACATGGATGAATGGGCTATCGTCGGATTCAAATGGGGAGAAGAGGGCATAACGCCGGTAAAACATCGCAGCAACACTAAATTCGAAACTCCGCAGATTTCAACACAAGGCTCGGCCGAGGCAATGGATATCGTATTGGCCGAAGCAGGAGCGACAGCCCCGCGGCGGGACGCTGTCGATAGCCGCATCATTAACGACGTAAAGAACCGCTCCGGCAAAATAATCGACTCTCCGGACCAGGTCGGCGGGTATCCCAATCTTGCCGGCGGGACTCCGCCAGTGGATTCGGACCATGATGGAATGCCGGACGAGTGGGAGCGGCAGATGAATTTAAATCCGGACGATGTATCCGACGGCAACGGCGACCTCGATACAGACGGCTACACCAACATCGAAGAATACCTGCACTCCCTGCCAGGCCACGGATAAGAGGATTTGCCATCAATACTTGATATAATTTCTTTTTATACGAAAATTTTGTACTTTTCGTCTAAACGAAAGTTTGACAACTTGACAATATCAATGAAAAAGGCGAGACTCTTATAACAATAGTCCGATCGGCAAAAAGAAAGGATGAGCCATGCGAAGAGCAGCCCAGTTAATCGCAGTGACGGCCCTGGTTGTTTTGGCAGGTTGCCAGACTGCCGGAGTGGCCTATGAAGCCGATGCGACAGTCTCCCCCGATATGAGAGTGCCGAATCAATACATCGTCAAAGTGAGGATTATGAAGATAGTCCCCGAAGCCGGGCCGGAAATAATCTGGCAGCCCGAATTCCTAACTTTGAAAGACCACCTTGCCAGTTTCTCGCTCGATCGGGAAGGCCATCATGTAAAGTGTACCGCTCTGGTCAGCGACGAAAAAGAGGGCGTTATGGCTACCATTTTCGTCTCGGTTAAAGAACGGGGCAAGAGCGCCAAGTCGGGCAGGCAAACCGTGAAGGTGGCGAACAATCCCCCGCCCGGAGAAGGCGAAGGGCCGGCCGAAGAGCCGAAAATATGAATAACGCCGTATGTGAATTAATTCTGACATTGGCCTTATGATTTGCCCCTTTGGGGTAACCTGGGGTTTTGAAATTAGCTTCACATGGCTTTGTTTTACGAAAATAACTCACAAGCACAGAGCAGCACAGTAGTACAAGGGCATAAGTAATATGGTATATTTATATAAGCCACAGAAAACCGGTCACGAAAATAATATTGAAATAATTCCCGGAAAATACTTGACATGTCCCTTTTAGTTTATGATAATATACTATAGCTATAGGAATAATAGGGTAGGAAAGTAATTTATTTTTTGAATATTATATAGGAATTTGTCTATCCTATATATTATGTTTAAAAAGCCGTGACTATCGTGTTTTATAGGCAAACTGAACTTTGAAATCATATTACAAGTCATAGATACATAAGTTAATACAGGGGTGTCAAATGAGATATATGCCAAGGCAGAAGATGTTTCTTGTTTTAGTGCTCGCCGTTAGCGGTATTGTGTTCGTTATCAACTGCCGCCCGGATATGCCGCGGGAGAACTGGAGCAAACGCTGGGGACCTCTCGTGCCGCACCGGACTTTTCCGGGAGATTGTAGTATCTGCCACGTTACAGAGCGTTGGGATATTCTTCGGCAAGACTTTTCGTTCGATCATAAAGATAAGACCGGTTATTCTCTGGAAGGTGCGCATGCCGAGGCGGCCTGCTTACGATGTCATAACGACCGAGGACCTGTCATGGCTTACATCGCCCGCGGCTGTGGCGGGTGCCACCCCGATCCGCATGCTTCGGCGCTTGGTCTGGATTGCGAAAGATGTCACGGACAGATGGACTGGACGCCGACAGGACTGATCGCCGAGCACGCCCGGACGCGTTTCCATCTCGTTGCTGCGCACGCCGCAGCTCCCTGTGAAAGTTGCCATCTCCAGGCGGCCGTCGGCCAATATAAAGGAGCTCCGGTACAATGCGAGCTGTGTCACCAAAGGAGTCTCGCCCAGGCTGTTTCTCCCAATCACCTGTCGAACGGCTGGGTGACAGACTGCGAACGCTGCCATACGCCTGCCGGCTGGACAGGGGCGGACTTCGAACACTATTTCTACCCGCTCGAAGGCGGACATGCCGGACTCGACTGTACGAGCTGCCATATCGGCGGGACTTTCCAATCAATCTCCACAAACTGTTATTCATGCCACGCGGCGGACTACCAGCAGGCGCCGGACCACATAACTTTGAACTTTTCCCATGACTGCGAGCATTGTCACACTACCGCTGCATGGAAACCCGCATCCTTCGAGCACCCTTTCCCGCGCACAGGCCCGCATAATGTTTCCTGTGATCTTTGTCATACAACGGGTGACAAGGACACCTTCGACTGTCTGGGTTGCCATGATAAGGGCGAAACGGACGACAAACACGATGAGGTAAGCGATTACAGCTACAACTCACTTGCCTGCTATCACTGCCATTCGGATGGGGGAGGAGATGATTGATGCGAAGAAAGAGTGTCCCGTAAACTGCAGATATTTTTTAGACTGAAGGCTTTATGAAGAAGAGGTTGAGAAATTCCAAATCTAAGATTTTCCTGTATATATCGTTCGTAATTACCTTGTTCGGCGGACTTGCCTCTGCTGGTGAGGTTACTGTGAATGCCCGGATCACGCACGGAATATCGAACGGATTCTATGTTGATAAAGGATCCGACCAGGGATTGCGGCAGGGCCTGTCAGGCTCCCTGCGGTTCGATGATGGCCGGATCTTCGAGTTTGAGGCGATCCAGGTAACAAGGAAACTGGCGATGCTGCGATTCGCGGGACATTCGGACAAGCAAGAGGGGCTCATCGGCCAGGCAGTGGAGCTGGTCTTCGAACGAAAGGAACCGGATGAACAGAACAAGGATGAAAAATCACCGAAAAATCCCCCGGCAACCGCCGACGATGAAAGATTTGTGCCTTTGCTCGCACCACCAGAGTGGACCCTCGGGCTTCCGGAGACCAAAAACATCTTCCACGGGCAAATGCGCATCCGCCAATCGCTTCAGACCGACCGCGAGAATCTCCGGGACTATTCGGTGACACATTTCGGTTCATCCGGAAGCCTGGACAGAATCGAAGGCTCTAAGTGGAGTTTCGAATGGTCGGGAGATCTTGCATACCGGGACGGAGATGCATATCGCTATCATCCTGACTACCAGGAACCGCGCCTTGACCTTTACATGGGTTCGTTTCAACGGCCTTTAGCCGACGACGGATTCCTCCGGTTGGGACGTTTTCTGCCGAGAGAGCTTCCCGGCATAGGATACGTTGACGGTATCCAGGGCCAGATACGTCATGATGAGCATATCAGTCTTGGTACCATCGCCGGATTTAAGCCGGACAGGTACAATCTCGATCCCTCGGCGGACGAGCCTCTCCTGGTCGGTTATGCTACGTATGAGGCCGGAAAGTTTCCCGGACCATACTACTCCGGAACGGCAGGGATTTTAGGTTCGCTCTACGAGGGTCAATCGGACCGCCTGGCGCTGCTCTTCGACCAGCGAGCCGGCGTGGGTCCTCTTTTTAATCTGTACTCGACGGCGGAAGTGGACTTTGACGCCGGGGGGGCCCAGACCCGTACCGGAACAAGTCTTACCCGGCTGGATGTCTCTGCTGTCTCCCGCTTATCTTCGGACCTGTCATTCCGTGCCGGTCTCGACCATTGGCAGCGCCCTGATAACCGTGCCGAGCGGGACCTCTTACCCTACTATGATGACCGTTACTTCGACGATGGATATTGGCGATACTGGGTGGGCAGCGACCAGGGCCTGCCCTGGAACTTGCGGCTCTCCGAGGAGGTCGCCTTTATCAACTCAGACACCTATGATTACGATCCACGCTGGCAGGTGGGGCTGACCCACACCGACCTGTTCTCCTGGCAGAATGCCTCAGTGACGGCAACGGTCTATAACATTGCGGTCAATGGAATGGATGGTTACGGCGGGAGATTGTCTGCTTATTTGCCTCTTTGGAATCACAAGCTGTCGATACAGCCACTCGCCGGATTCAGAACGGTTGACGTGGATCCGCAGTCCAGGCAATTCGAGCTGACCTACCTGTCAATGCGATTAAACGGCAGGCTCTCACACAACTGGTCGCTGTTCGGCGGATTCACCCACTCCTATGGCGACCGGATAGACTCGACGCTCCTCGACCTCGGTCTCCGCTACAGATGGTGATAAGCAGTTTTAGGGAGAATCCTCAATCTGCTGATCCACAGGTTTTTCCTTAGGCTCGAAATCCTCACAGCTCTTGTCGGCCCATGTAAAAACACGATGTATTTTCTTTCCCTGTGCATCCCGATTGTATCTTTTTGGATTCACGCAATCGCCCCAGATGTCATTAACCGGTATCACATTGCCAATTCTGAAATGCTTGCAGTTTTCACACTTTTTATCCATAAGCCTATAAGATCATTGAATGAATAAGAATCACGACTGCTTTTCATCAGTTGTTTCAACATATTCAATTCAACTTAAAGACGAAAAATCGAAAGGCTGGTAAAATCCATTTCTTTATATAGAAATACCATCATTCCTGCCGTGTTCATAACTTTCAGACTTCCTTATAATAACTATGCTTGATATAACAAACGTAACACCGTCTTCGCAGCATACAAACATTTTTTTGCTGCCGGTGACAACCCTATGTCACACCTAACGAAAAAAAATTACTTTTAGCCGGTTTTTTGCCGAAATCCTGTCTTACTTGAAGTTCAATACCGCGAATTTCCCATAATATTTTCGTGCCGCCTCGTCATAGGCCTTCGCCGCCTCGGTTTCATCGTCGAATTTGCCGAGAAATTTATTCACACCGGCAACATGTATTTTAGCATACCATTTCTTCTCAGGAGAAAGATATACCACGCCTTTGTACTTTGACCGGCTGTTGTTCCTCGGCTTTCGTCTGTTCCATGAGTTCTGGTATTGGTTAGCCAATCGCAGATTTGCCTTTCTATTGTCTAATCCGTTATGATTGATATGGTCACACAAATACTCGTCACTTGCTTTGATGATTTCCCTGTGCATTAATATTGTCTTGCTCTTTCGGTTTTTGCCCTGGTAAATCTGACGGATTGCATAAAACGTGCTTGAGCTTTTCAGAGTATACCATTTATACTCGCAAAGACGCCAATAATCGTCGGGATCAACGATGGCGTACATTCCCCGGCTCAGCGGTATTCGCCTGAAGGCATAGCCGTAGCGAATACGCCGATACAGAAGAACCGGAAGAACCAGCACCCGTTCAATCCAGGTCGGAATGTTAATAACAATCTGAATTTTCTCCCCCCAACTCCTGAAGTATCAGGAGAAATCCTAAATTCTAAGCTCTAAACCCGAAGCAATATCGAATTTCAAATGACCAAATGATCCAAACGGTTAAGGCAGCGTATTTATGCTGAACGGCGTGTTTTGAGCATTTGAATTTCGGTCATTCGGATTTGTTTCGTATTTAGATATTCGTATTTAGTATTTGGCAGTTTTTTGCCGGAGGCAAAAAGATGCGCCTCTATAATTGAACGTACCTGCGCGTTTGATGCGAAAATCTACAAAATTGTAGACGCCCATTTCGCCGTAAGTCCTTGTATGGTATGGAATAAAAAAATATTTAAACTTTTTTATTTTAGTTTCCAACTACCTGCGCATTTGGTCGATTTCCTTGATAAAATCTTACCTATTTTATCAGCCACAGAGGACACCGAGAAATATCAAATAATCATTGTTTTTAGACACGGATTTACCCAGCGCGGCCTCGGGCTTCGCCCTTGGCCGCAACCAAATAGTTAGACACAGA